>QMMT01000611.1 GCA_003647385.1 Deltaproteobacteria bacterium | reverse complement strand
TTATTTCTTATCCGTTCAACCTTGATTTTGTTGATTGTACTTCTTCCATCACTGCCGGGAAATTGCCAACCAACTTTATCATTTTTTCGATCTGTTCTTGGTATTGAATTCGTTTTACCTCATCTTCGGAAGCTTGTCAGTTCATATTTGGACATTTTACCACCACCTTTAGGCTTTGGTCCCCGCCCCGAAACAAAAAAATCTAAAAAAAGTTATTTCCAACACCAAACAGGGACTGACCCTCCCTGAAAAACAGAGTAAATTGCCTTTAGTGATAATTTTAAGGAGGCAATGTCATGAAAATGAAACGTAATGGGGTTAAAAATTTAGGCTCAAGGTCTAAATGTGGTCTTCGTACGTCTATTGAAAAGAACCCAATCGAACCTTGTCGTATCAGAAAAATCACAGGCAGCTTTGCTTTTATCGAGCACCGTTTTTTACGGGAAGGTTTTTGGGCAAGCCTCAATCATCATCAACTTTTATTGTATCTGTTTCTGATTATAGTGTCTGACCGCCATGGATTATCATATTACAGCTATGATAAAATCTGTACTCTCCTGGGAATTTTAGTTGATGAATATATTCTCGCCAGGAATGCCTTGATTGATTTGGACCTGATCGCATTTGACGGTAGTCTTTTCCAAGTATTATCCCTTCCTGACAAGACTGCTTTGCCGTCACAAGCTGCGTTTAACAATCAAACGGAAATGGAACAGCATGATCCGGCAACTATCCATCACCTTGTCATGCAATCTTTTGGGAGAAATCATGACAGAAACTGCCAATAAGATACCAGAAGTATTCGAGCAATACCTGGATTATTATAGAGCGCAAGTTCGAAGAATGCATTCAGTTTATTGTATGAGGAAAATACTATCCGGACTCAATATCTATTTACAAAAATCAAATATTGCTCTTTGTAAAATATCAATCGAACAGGTCGACCACTTTTTAGCACTTTATAATAAAAATTATGCCACGGCGACATGCAGGGTTAATAGATCATATCTGCGTGAATTTTTAAAATATTTTTACCGGAATGGATACATTAAAAAGAATCTTGCCCCTTTAGTCAAAAGCCCGCCAGAGTTTGCACGTTCAAAACCACCAAAATTTTTACATGCAAAAGAAGTCGAAAAATTATTTGGCAGTCTTGACCTTGCTGTTCCAAAAGATCTTCGCACCTATGCGACAATGCACCTGGTGTACTACCTGGGGCTGCGTCCAAGAGAAGTCAGCTTGATAACTCTGGATGATATCTCGTTCAGACAAAAAGAAATCTTCATTCGATCCAGGAAAAATTATAGCCCGGCTCATCTTCCGCTTCCAGATGACACCATCAAGGCAATCACCGCTTATATCGTTGGAGGGAGGCCGAAAAGCAAACACCGGAGCCTTTTTTTACAGCTTGTTCCACCTTATAAACCTGTAAATATCAAAAATGATGTCACCTATCATATCCGGGACTGCATGCAAAAAAACAATCTTTCGGCAACTACCTATTGGCTACGTCATTCATATGCGCAGAATCTTTTAGAGTCGGGCGCATCCATTTATGAAATCAAAGAGATGATGGGCCATAAAAGCATCGACTCAACCCATAAGTATCTGAGTATCCATATTAATCTTATGCGGGAGATTATCCTTGATGAAACGCTTTAACAGTTTTTTGACTGAACACATGGAAGATTTTATCGAATATCGTTTACAGTTGGGGTATTCAGTAAGAAATATGGTTCACTATCTTAAAATTTTTGATCGATATGTGATTGAAAAAAATACAACCTGGGCATCCTTTAATCCGTTGTTTTTTCTTGAGTTCAGGGCCAGCCTTCATTACGAAAACCGATCCAAAAATATGGGTTGTAGAATGGTCAAAATGTTTTTCAATTTTCTCGTCCGCAAAGATCTGATCCAGGAAAATCCATTACTGGAAATTGCCCAATTACCAAAAAATCAGATTGTTCCTTTTATATTTTCTCCGGAAGAAACAGATCTTTTGCTTAATGGCGTAATTAAACTGATGCGTAAAACTGAACAATTCTATTTGGGTGATTTTAGTGCTTATATCTCTTTTCTATTGATGGCCCGATGTGGACTGAGAATCTCAGAGACACTTAATTTGTTAAAAACCAATTATATGCCTGAAGAAAGGACGATCTATATTGAGAAAACAAAATTTAAAAAAGACCGGCTGATTCCTATACCAAAAGCCGTAGCAGATGAAATAAACAACCTGATAGACGTTCGTCGGTTGTTTTTTAATAAAGAGAATAATCCTTTATTGCTGGTAAAAAGCAATCAAACAAAATTATCAAAAAATTATACGGCTATAAAATTTAAAGAGGTTATCAAATATATTAACCTTGATCAGCCACGAAAAGTAATAGGTACTACAAATTTTTGTGGCCCTTCACATCATTCCTTGCGTTATCCAAACCTTAATAAAATCCAAACCTTTTTCAAAGATGCTTGATATTTAAGGGTTTTTATCGAAAAAGGTTTGG
>QMMT01000610.1 GCA_003647385.1 Deltaproteobacteria bacterium | reverse complement strand
CCCAAAAGGATTTAGAAAAATCCCGGGAGATGATCAAAATTCGTCAAAACAGAACAAAGCGCTTCTTTAAAGCTGTTGCTCCAAAGTGGGATCGATTGAAAAAAGAAGTATTGGGTGAGTTTGACTTAAATTCCATGATTAAAAAAAAAGTATCTTTTCAGGGTAATATTTCAGACTTAGGCTGTGGAACAGGAGAGCTGATTGAAAAATTGTCCACAAAAGCATCGCATAAACTGATTGGTATTGACAGTTCTCCTGAAATGCTGGAGCAGGCAAGGCTAAGATTTTCAGGGACGGGAAATGCAGAGTTAAGACTGGGTGAACTTGAACACCTTCCCATGAAAAACAAAGAAATTGATACGGCAATAATGAACATGGTGCTGCACCATATTTCACAACCTGAGCTGCCTATTGCTGAAGCTTACAGGGTGCTTAAGCCGGGTGGTTTGTTTATCCTGTCAGATTTTGAAAAACATGATCAGGAAAAAATAAAACAGATCATTGGTGGATCGTGGCTCGGGTTTGAAAAAGAAAAAATAAAGAGTTGGCTGACAGACAGTGGCTTTTATTCCATTGAGATTGATTCTTATAGGGTCAATCAGGGGTTAACCATTAATGTGTTCACAGCCCAAAAACCATAACGATCAGGAGAAAATATGATACTTCCGGTAATTCTTGCAGGTGGATCAGGAACCAGACTCTGGCCTTTATCAAGGCAGCTTTACCCCAAACAGCTCATTGACATCTATAATGAAAACACCATGCTGCAAAATACTCTATTAAGGCTTGAAGGAATTAAAGGGCTTGGTTCGCCTATTGTTGTCTGCAATGAAGAACATCGGTTTATGACAGCTGAACAATTGAGAAAGATTGGAATTGATCCCCATGCCATTATTCTGGAACCTGTGGGCAGAAATACAGCCCCTGCCATTGCTCTTGCTGCATTAAAGGCAATCGAGAACAAAGAAGACCCCCTGCTTCTGGTATTACCGGCGGATCACGTGATTGAAAATATCAATGATTTTCATGCTGCTGTAAAGGCGGGCCTTAAATATGCTGAAAAAGGTAATTTAATCACATTCGGTATTATTCCAAGATCGCCTGAAACCGGATATGGATATATAAAAAAGGGAGAATTACTGGAAAAGGACACAGGTGCTTCTAAAATAGAGAGGTTTGTCGAAAAGCCAGACCTTTTGGTCGCACAAAAATATACCGAATCCGGGTCATACTGCTGGAATTCAGGGATGTTCATGTTTAAAGCATCAGCAATTTTAAAGCAGCTTGAAAGTCATGCACCTGATATTATGAATCCTTGTAAACAAGTGATAAAAACAGGTACTCAGGATCTTGATTTTTTCAGGTTGAGTCTTGAAGGATTTAAAGATATTTCTTCTGATTCAATAGATTATGCCGTAATGGAAAAAACATCAAAAGGGATTATGATTCCTTTTGATGCGGGGTGGAATGATTTAGGATCATTTGATGCCCTGTGGCAGACAGGCCAAAAGGATGAAAGCCTGAATGTTTTAAAAGGGGATGTCTTGACCCATGATGTTAAAGAATCCTATATCAGTTCTGAAAGCAGCCTGATTGCAGCAGTTGGTATAGAAAAATTTGTAATTGTTGAAACAAAGGATGCTATTCTGGTTTCCCCCAGGGACCGGGTCCAGGATGTTAAAAAAATTGTTAAGCAACTAAAGGATTTAAACAGAGATGAAGCCATCACCCATCGTAAAGTTTACAGACCCTGGGGCAGTTATGAAACCATGGATATTGAAGAAAGGTTCCAGGTGAAAAGAATTACGGTTAAACCGGGAGCCAAGCTTTCATTACAAAAGCATTTTCACCGAGCAGAGCACTGGACGGTAGTCTCGGGTGCAGCCATCGTGACCAGGGGAGAAGAGCAGATACTGCTCAAAGAAGATGAATCCACCTATATTCCTTTAGGAACCCTGCACCGGTTAGAAAATCCCGGGAAAATTGCTTTAGAACTCATTGAAGTTCAGACGGGTTCATATCTGGGTGAGGATGATATTGTCAGATTTGATGATGTTTATGGGAGAGAAGAGGATTAATAAGAAAAACTTAAAGATAATCACCCCGGTTGAATTTTATCTGTTCAACCTGGGCCGTGGTCAACAATTGGGTAAGAATATTTTTTAAATCATGGCTGAAATCAGGATTTTCTTTAGATTCCCGGTCCAGAGCCTTTGTCTGGTCTAATATCTGCTCAAGGAGGCCATGGGCCTGCTTCAAGGTTTTGTCCGGGTCCTGAAGCAAGGCGGCATATGTATCAAGCAAATCCAATGAGGTTTCCAGCTTTTGAGTAAATTGAGTTTGGTTCAGTTCAAGGGTTAATCGTTGTGCTGCAAAGGACGCCTTAATTTCTCCAAGCGATGTGTTTTCCTTAAATCCTGTGTCGTTACTGCTTTTGTTGATTCGATTTGTTAAAATATCATTAAAAGAAGTGTCACCTTGTTGAGATGATTTTTTTTGTATAATAT
>QMMT01000609.1 GCA_003647385.1 Deltaproteobacteria bacterium | reverse complement strand
GAATATCTATGTTACAGGCCGTTGCTTGAGCAGTACTTTAAGGATGATCCGAATTTCAGATGGGAAGCAGCTCCAAAACCAAGACTGTCAGACCGTACATACAAAAAAGATTGGAATATAAAATTTAATGCCTTAAGCAAAGAGGAGCAGGAACAGACAGCGCGTGATGAAGACTTTATCACTACCGAGGCAGAACCCTGTTTTGATGCAGCAGACATAGGCCGGGCAGGTAAAGATCTTTTTATTTACCGGACAGCAACAACCAATAGGGCTGGTGTGGACTGGCTCACACGCCATTTTTCAAATCACAGGATTCATATGGTACGATTTCTGGAACCTGCAGGAAGCCATATTGATGCCTCGCTTACATTGTTGCGACCTGGACTCGCATTAAGCAGCTATGAGAGAGTTCCTTTGGAGCCCAGGATGAAAGAATTATTCAAAAAAAATGACTGGGAAATTGTGGACTGTGCAGAACCGTCAGCCGATGGGTACGCACCTCTTTCATTTTGCAGTCGATGGCTTTCCATGAATACATTAATGCTGGATGAAAAAACCGTTTGCGTTGATGCAAAGGAAGTCAAACAAATGGAACAATTTGACAGCCTGGGATTTGAAGTAATTCCGGTGCCATTTTCAGATGTCAATGCTTTTGGCGGCGGGCTGCACTGTGCAACAGCAGATGTGTACAGAGAGGGAAGCTGCCAGGATTATTTCCCGAAACAAATACAAGGATATTGATAATATTGTAATGATAAACAGGAGGTGTAAATGTTGAAAGTTACAACAAGCATGGGCGATGGTAATAAAATCAGACTCACTGAGGATGAATTGCGTAAAGATATCATTGCCGGAACTGAAAACGCTGCCCGCAAAGGCAAAATAGACGAGTTAAGCGAAGCTGAGATTAGCCAGATGGTGGATATTTTTCTTCAGCCGGGCAAAACCGTTTCTGTTGAACCGGGCAAAGAAGTTGTTGTCACTGATGATGGCGCAGGCATTAGTGCCAGCTGGGGAAAACCAAGTGCCGGGCATGCACTCCCCATAAGTGATCACCAGAATATTTTAATGTATGAAAGAGTCTATTGTGGAGACACCTGTGGCCTGGGCTTCCCGGATTATAGTTATAAACCGGTAAAATCAGCTATTGGTTACGCCCGGTCCCATTATAAAACCATATCCATGATGACAACGATTCCGTTGATATATGGAAGTCAGCCAAATATGGGAATGTACTATCATCCGACCGGTCCCATTGAGTCTCCTTCTAAGTACTTTGAAAAATATGATTTTGACGCTGCATTGCAGGTTCAGGAAGATGCTGCCCAGATGATGAGGAAGGATATTTTTTATGTTGCTGAACAGCTCTATGAAGTAGGGTGTGAGGCTATCAATCTTGATACAGCCGGTTCAGCTGGTGACGCAGATTTCTGGGGCTGTTTAAATGTAGTGGAAGACATAAAGTCTAAAATGCCTGATATGCCGGTTGAAATGGGAATGGCCGGAGAAATGGTCATGGGACTGCACAGCAAAGTAACCTATAAGGGCGAACGATTAGCCGGCATGTATCCGCATCAGCAGGCTGAAGTTGCTGAAAAAGCGGGTGTTGATGTTTTTGGCGTGGCAGTTAACTCTGATACTTCCAGGAGCACACCTTATAATTCAGCTCGAACAGTCACCTTTACCAAGGCTGCCTCGGAAAATGCTTCCATCCCTATCCATGCCAACTCTGGAATGGGAGTCGGCGGAATGCCCATGACACTGCTGCCTCCTGTGGGCTGTTCCACCAGATGCGCAAAGGCACTGGTGGAGATTGGAAAAGCTGATGGCCTGTAGGTTGGCACCGGTGATTCCCATGGTGTAGCCATTGCTCAAATTGTGTCATCCTGCATGGGTGGTGTTCGGACGGCCGGAGATCTGGTCGCCTGGATGCAACTGACAAACAAGATGAAAATCGATCGAGCAAAAGACTACGTAGCAAACAAATTGAATCTGAAAAAAGCAGATTTAACAGATGAAACCATAATGGCAAAGGTGAGAAATAAATATGGCATTGGCTCGGTCATCCCAGAGCATGTCGAATATACCGGGATGGCGGCAAAATGTAAAATTGCAGAACTGTTAGATATCTCAATTAACTCTGTCAATCTTTATAAAAAGCACTTAAACGGATAGCATGTTTATTTATCTTTAAGGAAATTGCGGAGAGTGGATCGGATGAGATCACATGGACTCTAAATCCATGCAGCCGGGTGCGACTCCCGGGCTCTTCGCCAATTTAAGGTACTCTTGACATGACTCTATCAAAATAAAGCCAGTGCTTATTTAAAGGCCGGGGAAACCATTTTAATAGAATGAAGTCATGTCAACACAAGAGAAAAAAATAAAACCAGCTAAAAAACGATATTATCGAAAAAGAGTAAGAATTTTCAATCTGATCGACAAGATCAAACTGTGGCCATCCAGAACAGGACAGCTTCATGGAATTCGTTCAATAGAAATCATGGG
>QMMT01000608.1 GCA_003647385.1 Deltaproteobacteria bacterium | reverse complement strand
GTTCTTACTATCGTAACACTGTGTATCGCCTTTTGCTGGTATTTTACAAAGACACCCCTGGGCAGGATCAATGTCGGTATTCGTGAGAATGATCAACGGGCTGCTTTTGTCGGCTTCAATGTCTATATGACAAAATTTGTCGTTTATCTTGTTTGCGCTTTTTTCTGTGGGATAGCAGGTGCCTTAGCCTCAACATTCAGCGAATTTGCATCTACTTCAATGATGAGCATGGCTGCATCCGGGGATATTTTGATTACAACTTTCGTCGGAGGTAAAAGTGTTTTTTGGGGTCCTGTTTTAGGAGCTGTCTTTCTTACTTATTTAAACGACACATTAAGCTCCGTCACAGAGCATTGGGTGCTTGTAAAAGGGACTATTTTTATAGTTCTGGTCATGTATGCTCCGGAGGGAATCAGTGGCCTGTTGCTGACCGTTAAAAATCAAATTTACAATCGATTAAAACAAAAAAGGACTAAACAGGATGGATAATGCAAATATTATGGAGATAGAAGATCTTCACAAAGACTTTGGTGGTCTGGAAATAATAAAAGGCATCTCACTGTCCATAGGCAGAGGAACCCGGCATGCTATCCTTGGACCCAATGGTGCAGGAAAGACAACATTATTTAATCTGCTCAGTGGATATCACAGGGCCACAGCCGGGCAGGTCAATTTTAAGGGGAAAGAGATAACCCAATTATCTGCTCACCAGATTAATCGACTGGGTATTTCCCGCTCTTTTCAGATTACCAATGTTTTCCCTGAATTATCTGTTTTTGAAAATATACATCTGGTTATCATGTCTAAAAATAAGGTCCGTTACAATTTTTTGAAAACCCTGGGCAGGTGGAAAAAATTCATACCGGAAACCCAGGCCATTTTAAAACAGATTGGGCTTTTAGAAAAAAAGGACATCCCGGCTGGCTCACTCTCTTATGGAGAACAAAGGGCTTTGGAGATTGGTCTTGCCACTGCTTCCGATCCGGAGCTGATTTTACTGGACGAACCCACTGCCGGTATGTCCATGGATGAAACCCGTCAGGCGATTGGGTTGATTGATAAAGTCACAAAGGGGAAAACCCTTGTCATTATTGAACATGACATGGAAGTGGTCTTTAGTTTGGCCGATGTTATCACGGTTATTTGTTATGGAACGATTATAGCCACCGGCACTCCGGAAGAAATTCGGGAGGACCCTAAAGTTAAAGAAGCATACCTGGGAGACAAATAAAATGTTAAAGCTTCATGACATAAATACCTATTATGATAAAAGCCATGTCCTTTTTGATATTTCTTTGACTGTAAACCAGGGAGAAATCGTAGCCCTGGTAGGTCGAAACGGTGTCGGTAAAACAACCACGATAAAGACAATCATGGGGCTGGCACCCATCGTACAGGGCTCCATTCAATACAAAGAAAAAGAGATGGTCGGTCAAAAAAGTCATAAAATAGCCCTTGCCGGGATCGGCCTGGTTCCTGAAGAACGCTGGATATTCCCCAGTCTTACAGTCCAACAAAATTTACTCATGGGCATAAAACCCGGGCAATATAAAAAAAAAGTCGGACAGGGCTGGGACATTGATAAATGTTATGAACATTTTCCTTTTCTTAAAGAGCGATGCAACCAGAAAGGGGGGTTCTTGTCCGGCGGGGAGATGCAGATTCTGTCCATCGTAAGAACTCTATTGGGAAATCCGGACCTGGTTTTGATTGATGAACCCACTGAGGGTTTAGCGCCGATGATTGTAGAACAGGTGAGCAATATCATAAAGGAGATAAATGAATCAGGTACGACAATATTATTGGTGGAACAGCAGCTTCCGATTGTTTTAGGACTGGCTCACAGGATCTATTTAATGAATAAAGGAAGCATCAAATGGGAGGGAACACCAGAGGATCTTCAAGAGCGAAATGATATTCGGAAAAAGTATTTGGAAGTCAGCTGACTGGGAGGAAAAACAATATTAAAATATTACTAAAACCCAAAAAACAAAGGAGAGTTGTCATGAAAAAAGTATGTACTTTAATTGTTATTTTTATAGGTTTCATCCTTGCCGTTAACCAGGTGCAGGCAGCACCGCCTATAGTGATAGGCTATAATGATATTCTATCCGGTACATTTAAGTCAAATGGAGAGTCTTACCTGATGGGCATTGAGGAAGCTGTCAAAGAAATTAATGAAGATAGTGGACTCCTGGGGCGGCCAATCAAAATTGTAAAAGAAGACAATCAGATGAAACCCGAAATTGCCATCCAGAAGCTCAAAAAAATGATTCTGAAAGATAAATGTGATGTTATCTTCGGGGGAGGGACTTCATCAAGTTGCATAGCGATCTCTCAAACCATACCTCGATATAAAAAGCTTTACATCACCAATGGAGTTGCTTTGGATATCACAGGAAAGCATTTTAACCGCTATGTTTTCCGCCCAACTTTTAACGTATTGCTAAATATCAAAACCCTGGCTCATTACATGGGTAAAAATAAGCCGTTTAAGAAGGTATATATGAT
>QMMT01000607.1 GCA_003647385.1 Deltaproteobacteria bacterium | reverse complement strand
CAATTTTGGGTAACCGGTTCCCGGTGTTGGAGATAATTTCCGGAACAGGCTTTGCCTCAAAGATACTGTTACAGTCTAAAAGGTATTTTCTGCATTTTTCAAAAGATTTTACCTCTCCTGTTTTGGCATCTACCGATACAGCCGTGTTATACTCTCCGATATTAATATTTTTCAAAAGATTCACCAGCAGCCTTGCCGGGCCTATTTCTATAAAATGGGTCCTGCCGGAGATATAAACATTCTCAATGGATTTAATAAATTCAACCGGCGAAATGATCTGTCTTGCCAGCAAATCTTTGACATCTTCTCTTACTTCAGGATAGGGTCTTGCCGTGGTATTGGAAATAATTTTTCCAAACCGGGTATCATTAAAAGTTAGGGTATCCAGATATGCCCTTAATTTTTCTGAAGCATCTTTCAGCAGAGGGGTATGAAAGGCCCCGGTAAGATTTAATTTTTTATAGAAAACCTCCTGCTGAGTCAAAAAGGAGCAAAATTTGTCTATATCTTCAGCCTTTCCAGACACAGCCGTCTGTTTTTCACTATTTTTATTGGTGATATAAATGTTAGAAACAAGGGCTTTTCTGATCAACTGCTCTGTCTGCCTTTCATTTTTAAATACCACCATGATTTTACCCGGAACCTTTACGGTCGATTCATACATGAGGTCCGAACGTTTGATAACCAGGCGCATGGCATCATCAAAGGAAAGCATTCCGCTGCAAAAAAGAGCGGTATATTCACCCACACTGTGACCGATAAAATAATCGGGTGAAAATCCTTCCCGGGACAATCGGCTGTAAATGGCAGCAGATGAAAGAAAAACTGCGGCCTGGGTATTCTGGGTTGAATTAATAGCATCATCTGTACCAAACATCATCTCCAGCAGTGAGTAACCCCGCTGTTCAACAAAAATTTTTTCTCCTTTTTCCATTACCTTTCTGATGTGGGCATCTTTCTCAAAAAGTTCCTTCATCATTCGGCTTCGCTGGGCTCCCTGGCCGGAAAGAAGCGCAACCATTCTCAATTTTTTACCCTGGTTATCCGCAGAATAAGCATGGTCAATTAACACAATATCATCTCCTGTGGCTGACGAAACTTCACTGCCTGCAACCTTTTCCCGGGCTTCAAGCCGGGCTGGCAATGTACTCATAATCATATGACAGTGATTGCCGCCGATTCCATTGACGTTGGCGGCAAACCTGAAGGGCTGTCCTTTAGGTCGGACAACCATCTGTCGGGCAGGCTTTAAAATTTTACTGTCATTTAAAATGGAATGCTCAGGACTATAATTAAAATCCGGTAAAATTTTGCCTTTGCGGCTCATGAGCATTAGTTTTGCCATGGCAACAGCCGGGTTGGCAGCTTTGAAATATCCAAACTGGGGCTTGACATTTCCACAATGCATTTCATGATCAAAACACTGTTCAATCACCTGCTTTTCTACGATATCACCAAAGATATTGGAAAATGCAAACATATCCAGGTGATCGATATCCTGCTTTCTGATACCGGATTTATAATATGTTTCGTTGATGGTGGAGACAAAGGTCTGTTCCGAAGGCGCGAGCAGATGATCCGGCACACTTGAACGAACAGAACTTTCGTTGATCTCGCCCAGGATTTCCATATTATACTCACGAGCCTTTTTATAGGTGGTCATCACATGGATAGCTGCACCCTCTCCCATGACATACCCGTCAGCCCTTGAATCATAAAAATTGCTGTCCCCTTCTGATAACAGCCCCAGGCGTTTAAAAGCCATAAGGACTGCCGGGTAAAGATTGCAGTCAACCCCGCCCGCCAGTACAAAATCAAGATCTTTGTGTTTTAAATTCCTTGCTGCATTCCTCATGGCAATAGAGGAAGATGCACAGGATGCATCAATCACATAATTGGCACCGTTTAACCCAAAATAATTGGTGATCCTTCCCGAAATAATATTGGACAAAAGTCCGGGCGTGGTATCTTCATTGTTCTCCGGAATCGCATTCCGGATAGATTCCACAACCTGTTCAGAAAGCCTGTTGAGTTTTTCAGAATCAATTTTGGAACAATTTTTAATAATATTGCCGATAAATTGTTTTCTAACCCTGATAATATTTTTACTCTGTCGTTCTCCTGCAATGGTACCAAGAATGACACCGACCTTGTTACCGGCAGACAGCTGCCCAAGCAGCCCTGAGCTTTCAAGTGCCTCACTGGCTGCTTCAAGCCCGAAAATCTGCCCTCTTTCAATGGATTTTACCATCATGGGCGGCATTCTGTATTTCAAATTATTAAATTTTACGTCCTTGACCACACCCGCATTTATGTTGGGAAGTCTGTAATGGGATTTCTTATCAAGCTTTGAATAGGCTGCATTGTCAAAATGTTCAGAAGAAATAGGAGACAATTGTTTTTCCCCGGATTGCAGTTTTTCCCAGAACTCCTCAGTGTTTTTTGCACCGGGCAGAAAGACCCCGAGGCCTGCAACCACAATTCTGTCATCATTAAAATCATACGCTGGATTGGTAAAAAT
>QMMT01000606.1 GCA_003647385.1 Deltaproteobacteria bacterium | reverse complement strand
GACTTTTCATTGGTATTGAAGTAAAAAAAGGCAATGCCATGGAATTCTGCCAAAAACTTTTAAAGCTTGGTTTGATCGTCAATGACAGTCATGGCCATACCATAAGGATTTCTCCACCACTGGTTATTAATGAAGAAGAGATGGATTTTATGGTGAAACAGCTTGAAAAGGTTTTGCTGGACTAATGAATTATGGGGTAATGAATGAATTATGGGTGAATTATGGGGACAGCTTACTTAATTCAATGAATTATGGGAATTATGGGGACAGAATTATGGGGACAGCTTACTTAATTCCCTGTAAACTTAGGGGCTCGTTTCTCTAAAAATGCAGCCTGCCCTTCTTTTAAGTCATCACTTTGAAAGCACTTTTGTATAAATCGATCTGCTTGGTCTAAATTTTTTTGATTCAAAGCCATATCATTTTCAAACAGGGTAATAATTTTTTTAATCCCTTTTAATGAAAGCGGCGCATTCCGGGTTATTTTTCGGGCATATGTATGAGTGAATTCTTCAAGATCCGGTTTTGGAATCATATAATCCACCAGCCCTTTCTGGAGGAGTTCTTTGCCCTGAAAAGTATTGGCTGTATAAAAGATTTCCTTTGTCCTGGCAATTCCGAAAGCTTCAATAAATTGTTGAATACCTTTCGGGTGATAGGCCACGCCGAGCCTGGCAGGCGTCATACCAAGTTTAATATCATCTGCTGCGATGCGGATATCACAGCAGGCACAAAGATTAAATCCGGCACCAAATGCATGTCCGTTCAGCATGGCAATGGTGGGGTAAGGAAAATTTTTTATGCTGTCCAAAGCCTGCAGCAGGATATCTGGTGTCTCCTGTCTGGCATCGGATACCGTGGCAACAGGGATGACACCAATGTCATAGCCTGAAGAAAACACCTTGTCGCCAAAACCCTTTATCACCACGCACCGGACATCATCAGTTTTTGAAAATGCTTCCAGATTTCTGTGAAGATCCATAAGCAGTTCAGGTGAAAGCGCATTTCGTTTTTCAGGATAATTAAGTGTAAGAAAACCAATAGAGTCTTTTTTTTCAACCAAGAGTAGTTTGTCGACATGTTCATTCATTGCAGGAGTCCTTGTGATTCAATAATGGCTTTTTATATGGCTAATTTTCATTCCAGATTTTTTTACTTAGTAAATGAAATCCAAAAGGAAAGCAATAAAAGAAAATGATTAATAAAAGTATGAACTTTTGGTATAAGGTATTTTTAGTTTGGGCTAATGGTATCAAAAATTATATGGGAGTTAAAAATTCTATGAATCATGCATCTGTTAAAATCATCATAAGGTTTATCCTTATATCATCAATTTTTTTTTTCATATTGGGCTGTAGCACTGCCTATTATTCAGCCATGGAAAAGATCGGTAAAGAAAAGCGGCATATCCTGATCGATAATGTTGAAGACGTTCAGGAAAGTCAGACAAAAGCCCAGGAAGAGTTTAAAGATGCCTTAACAAAAATTAAAGAGCTCTATGACTTTGATGGCGGGGAGCTTGAAATTTTTTATGATAATCTTAAAGACAGTTATGAGGATTGTGAGTCCAGGGCCAATCAAATTGAAAAGAGAATCAATGATGTGGAGCAGGTGGCCAAAGACCTGTTTAAGGAATGGGAAGCTGAAATTACTCAGATCAATGATGTTAAGCTGAGAAACAGCAGTAAAAGATCGCTTCGAGATGCAAAAATAAAGTATCAGAAGCTTGAAACGGTGATGAATAAATCAACAAAGGGGATGTATCCTGTTATTGCCAAACTTAAAGATTATGTCCTGTATCTCAAACATAACCTGAATGCAAAGGCGGTGGGCTCTTTAAGCGGTGAAGTCGTTTCCATTGAAAAGGATGTGGCAAAACTTATTACAGATATGAATGCATCCATAAAAGAAGCGGAAAGTTTTATTAATAATTTTTAAACAGCCTATTTGGAGAACCTGATAATGAAGGTGGATGGAAAAGATATGCGGCCGATCTGGTTTGAGGCAGGATCTGAAACGGTTCAGGTCATAGACCAGCGGTTTCTTCCCCATAAATTGATCATATTAGATTTAAACACTGTGGATGATACCATTCATGCCATAAAAGAGATGGTGGTGAGAGGCGCTCCTTTGATTGGTGCCACAGGGGCGTTGGGGGTCTATATCAGCCTTGTGCAGGAAAATAACAAGGGCGCAGATAACGACTATCTGATTTCAGAGTGCAGGCGGCTAAAGGATGCCAGACCCACAGCCATGAACCTTTTCTGGGGTGTTGACAGGGTTTTGTCTGCGGCATTAAAGCATGAAAATTATGGGGACAGGGTTAAGGCGGCTTTTGATGAAGCATTGGAGATTGTAGAGGAAGAGGCCATCAATTGTCAGAAAATCGGTGAGTATGGAATGCCCATTATGAGCAAATCAGTAAAAAGAAAAATGGAGAACCGGTCAATATTCTAACCCACTGCAATGCCGGCTGGCTTGCCTGTATTGAATACGGCACGGCCACAGCACCCATCTATACTG
>QMMT01000605.1 GCA_003647385.1 Deltaproteobacteria bacterium | reverse complement strand
GCATTGTAATACTATTCATTCGTTCATAAAAAAAATGAAAAACACCGACTCGACTTGTGCATTTGGATTATTGAGCATATTTCCAAAAAATTAGTTTGACTGAATGTTGGAACCTTTCTACAGAGAATAGGCAACTATCCTGACACATAGGGCTTCGTCCAACACTCCAAATAACCGGTTCCATCCGGTTCATTTGGCTTGTTGAAATTTTTTCGAGTGCCTGGCTGTTTTAAATTCTTTTTCAGGAAATGTTTCCTTTAAATTCAATGCACAGATTAATTGTAAAACAGAACTAACCGCAAGAAAAGTTAGAACCGTAATATACCCTTCAACGGGGTATCCCCCTTCCGTACTACGTCCCATTCCATCCAGAATTTTCCCAAGAACCGCCATATAAACAGCACCACCAAAAAATGGAAAAAAATTGCCAATCGCAATCGATGTCCCTGCAATTTGAACCGGATAAAGCTCTTTTAAGGTAGTAAAGGCAACAACCATTGTACAGGCAGAAAACGCAGTAAAGATGATTATTATGGCATAAAGTAAAGGAATGGGAAGGCCGGAAGGATACAATCTCAGGAATATGAACAGGGCGGCAAGGCAGATGGTGCAGAAAATTATTGTTTTCTTACGGCTGTGGAATAAATTGTCTGAAGCGATTGCCATTAAGGGGCTTCCAGCGATCATTGTCCAGGCGATCATGCTGAGAATCGCCCCTGTTTCAGGTTTGGATAATCCGTAAACATCCATAAAATACGGACCTGCCCATAGACCACCAAAAGCAAAAAAAGTACCTGCATTGCAGAAAAACCAGAGAGCCAGAGGATAAAATCGTGGTTCTTTGAGCACAAGCTTAACCCCCTGTCTGAGCGGTATCGGCACTGGCCTTTCAGGAGGGACCATACCAGTTCTGAAATTTTCTATTTCAGCAATAGACGGCCAGCCTTTTTCCGCTGGTGTGTTCCGAACCATAAACCAGATTAAAAAAACAAGACATCCGGAAGCGATACCGATTGTCTGAAAAACAATTCGCTAGCCATACGCTTTTGCCAACCAGCCAAGACCAAATGTTCCCAGTAAAACACCAGCACCACCAAGCGAAGTGATAATTCCCTGCATTCGGGCAAATTCACGAACAGCATACCATTCCGCCACTATTTTCATTAAAGCAATAAAAACTGCCGATACACCCAAACCAACCAGCCCCCTTCCGATCATGGCAACCTGGGCGGTTTGAGCAAAACCAAAAACCAGAGCCCCGAGGGCTGCAATACCCAGTGAGAAAGAAACCGTTTTCCTTGATCCGATTGAGTCACATAGTAAACCTGCCGGAATCTGCATGGCTGCATAGACATAAAAATAAATTGAAGCCATGATACCTATTACAGTCGCATTGCAGGTAAGGTCTTCCATAATATCATTTGCAACTACAGCAACAGACATTTGATTAAAAAAAACGAAAATATAGGCGATGCCCAGTGTAAAAAAGATCATCCAGCGATAAGTCAATACCCGATTCATTAGTTCTTTATTCATAGTTCTCCACTTTCGACAGAATCCAACAATGGCAATTGTCAATTTCTATATTATTTCCAATATGTTTTTAATGCGGACATAGTCAGTACCGCATTCTCGGCGGCGCAGCCGCCGAGAACGGTCCGCATCAGCGGCCCAGCTTTGCTGGGTCCGACTGCATGTGTTAGGCGCATTTTAGTTGACTTTATTCTTATAAATTTTTCCATCTTTCATAATGAAATCAAAATTATCTTCTGGGTTAGCGACCAATTTTAAGTCCTCTAAAGGATTCCCATTCACAAGAATTAAATCCGCATAAGCACCTTCTTTAATTACGCCAAGTGCCCCATCAGGATAAGGATTGCGGGGACCTGATAACGCAAGAAGCTCACCAGCAGTGGACGTTGCCTGACGCAAGGCCTCAACAGGTGTATACCACCTTGATAATTTTGCAAGTTGCTTACCCTGCTTTTCAGCCAGCGCAGGATCAAATAATGTGTCGGTACCGAACACCGTTTTAACGCCAACTTTTTTTGCTAGACTATAAACTCTGTCAGTGCCTTCGGTAACTTGAATATATTTCATTCTACTAAACGATCCCTCTGGAAACTGTATCGCATCATCATCATCCAATATAGGTTGCATACTTAGATAAGCGCCCTTTATTTTCATAAGCCGTAGTGTTTTTTCAGTCAGCAAATGGCCATGTTCAATACTTATTACTCCAGCATTGACAGCTCGTTGAGTCGCTTCGTCCGTAAAAGTATGTGTAGCCACATAGGTATGCCAATCCCTGGCTGCGGCAACTGCAGCTTCGGTTTCAGCAATTGTAAATTGAGTTACATCAAGCGGATCAAACGACGATGAAACACCCCCACCCGAATTAATTTTAATTTGACTTGCTCCCATTCGAAGAGCTTCCCTTGTTCGCTTTAACACCTCTGGCACACCATCTGCAACCATAACATGTCCGATTCTCTCCATGTATACAAGAGGCGCATCTATATC
>QMMT01000604.1 GCA_003647385.1 Deltaproteobacteria bacterium | reverse complement strand
CAATATATTTGGCCAGACTGTACCAGCCGCAGTAAAGTGCCGTATTGGGGCAGTCACCTTTCTGAAACAAGGTATTGCTGTCATTTAAGGTTACAGTCATTCTGTCTTCTTTTAAAAGCAATTGTGATGCAGCATGAATAGATTTGTCATAAAAAGCATATCCGGACAGTTTTTATTCGCCCGGGTCTTTCCATCTGGCATCAAAATAGGCCGATCCTTTTAAGCCTTCTTTCTCTGCTTCAATGCTATCGTCGATGATGCGTTTTACAATGGTTTCACTGGCACCATCGAGCCGGCTTGTCATTAAAACGTCAGACTTTTTTATCAATCCTTTCTGGTTCCTAAAGCCGATATAATATGGATTCGGCAGCCACATGTTAAGCTCATACGTCTCTTTTTTTATCAAGGCTAATTCAGAATCAAATGATGCCACCTTGTCAATCTGCTTTACATAATTTGAAAGGCTTTTTTTCAGTTTGGATAATTCATCCTGCTTTTCTTTTCTTATCTTTAAATCAATGAGTTCACCACTGTCCAATTGATCTTCCAGGGCTTTCTTTTTTGTTTCAAATCCCTTAATTTTTGCTTTTTCCACCAGGGTTTTTCCTGGAGAAGAAATCCTTAACGGCACCCCGAACATGGTGACAATGACCCTGATATGCTTGTTTTGATCAAGGAATCGTCTGATAGGCGGGACAGCTTTTTTTGTATAGTCTTCCCGGGAGCAGGTTTCTCTATTTGTCATGAACAGGGAAACAAGGTTTTTTTCAGGGATTTGTCTTTTTTCCATGTAATAGGCGGCAAGTCCTTTACTCTTTGCTGCATTTAAGTTTGCAATGACAAGAACTTCATTTGGATCAAGGGCAAAGGCCTGTGAACAGAAGAAGAAAATTAAAAAGACAGGGAAAATAAGGATAAAGTTTAAATATTTATCTGTTATTTCAGGCATATCAAAAATAGTATTTTAATAATTTTTAAAGCGCATTATAGATGATTCTCAACCCGTCAATTGTAAGGGATTGTTCGACGGCTTCAATGGTTTTGGAAATCTTTGATATCAGAGGGGCAAGGCCTCCTGTAGCCAGTACCCGGGGAGAGGTACCCATCTCTTTTGTCATTTTTTCGACCATCCCGTCCGTCATAGCGGCATTCCCGTGAATAATGCCGGATTTAATGCTTTCAATAGTATCTTTCCCAATCACTTTTTCCGGTGCCTCAAATATTTCGACTCGGGGCAGTTTGGACGCTTTTTGAAAAAGAGCTTCAGAAGAAATCATGATGCCCGGTACAATGGCACCCCCAAGATATTCTCCTTTCTCGGAGATCGCATCAAAGGTTGTAGCAGTCCCAAAATCAATAATAATAAGAGATGTTTTATACTTGTCATAGGCAGCCACTGCATTGACAATCCTGTCAGCCCCCACTTCATTTGGATTATTATAGAGAATCGGCATCAATTTTTTAACTGAATCCGGTTTTATCCATAAAGGGGTTACATTCAGATATTTTTCACAGAATGCATTAAGGATGGGTACCGATGAAGGGACAACCGATGAAATAATGGTTTTGTCAATATTTTCGCAGTTAACTCCTTTAGTTGAGAAAAGCCCATTGGCAAGCACATTGAATTCATCAGCTGTTGAGTCTCGAATTGTCCTGATTCTCCAGTCATGTTTGAGAGTGTCGCCGTCATAAACACCGATAACGGTATTTGTGTTTCCCACATCAATCACAAGAAGCATTGATTTCTCCTTTATTCAATTTTAATAGTAAATACCTGTGGAGCCGCATCGGTCATTATTAGATCCACTGGTATGTTAATATAGGCATGTCGGGCATATACACCGGGTAAAAGCCCTGTCAGATCGATAAATGAATAGATTTGGCCCGTAATTTCTTTATTGCTTATCATTTCAAATGGCCCTTTAATCTGTACCGTTATCTGGGACGGTTCAATATTAACCTCAGACGTACAATTCCATACCTGTATGGGAATATTTTCAATTGTTTTTGATACCAGTTGCTGCTGGATCGGAACGGTTACAATGATGATAGGGTCTGATGAAGAGACAATAGATGGGTCGTCCAGATCCAGAGGTATCTTTTTTTTAAAATCTTCATTGGCATTTGTGAGGTCAATGGGTTTTGTTTTTAATTCCTTGATTGAAGAAATCAGGGGAGCCGCACCAATCAATTCAACAGTGGCAGGCTGTGTAGCCGCTTCCAGTGCAATATATCCTTTGGCAGGCTTTCCTGTATAGGGGACCGATACTTTAACCGTTCTTCTTATTTTCTTTTCAAGTTGAACGCTGAGATAAGAGGGCTTAATACTCAGTATTTTTATGGCAGGGTCCAGAGGGATTCTTATCTTTTCCACAGGAATTAAATATGAACCGGGTTCAATAGACTCGGAAGCACCTGCGGGATCAAATTCAAGATCCGTATATAGATCTACAGGATAGCGAATATTCTTTTTGTTGATGAAGTCCATCAATTTTGGATCTGCCAGAATTTTGATTTCAATT
>QMMT01000603.1 GCA_003647385.1 Deltaproteobacteria bacterium | reverse complement strand
TTTCAATCGTAGTGGGTATTGTGGATCGCAATAATTTGAGCGCTTCTTTTAGCCCTATATAAATTTTGAAGGGCTGTTTTTGATATTCAGACTGCCTGCTGAATGTCAGTATTTGCTGAACCAGTTCAGCTGCTCTTTGTGTATTTTTAATTATTTGAAAAATATACTCTTTTTCTTTTACTGAGTTGTCGATGTTTATTTCAGCCAGTTGAGCATACCCCAGTATCCCCGAAAGAATATTGTTGAAATCATGCGCTATTCCGCCTGCAAGGGTACCAATGGATTCCATTTTCTGTGCCTGTAGCAGTTGAACCTCAATTTTTTTTAATTCCGTTTCAGACTGCTTTCTCTCGGTGATATTCCGGACTATCGACAGGACGATTTCCTGATCCTTAATGACCATTTTGTGGTTATGTATTTCAATCGGAACAATTGTGCCGTCTTTATGCATATCCAAGCCTTCAAAAACCTTGCCCAGGGTTAATTCGTTCTTCATCACAAAGCCTACTTCTCCACGCACTTCAGGGGGTTGAATATCCGGAACGGTCATGGTTTTAAATTCTTTACGTGTATAGCCGAGCATTTTAGAAGCTGCTATATTGGCATCAAGTATGCGGTCATCCATATTGATAATAAAGATGGTGTCCGGGGCCTCATCAAAGAGCATGCGAAAGCGCTCCTCGCTTTCGGTCAGCGCCTGTTCAGCACGTTTGCGTTTGGTGATATCAAGGGCGGTGAATGTGACACCTTTAGTCAGGTCGGTGATGTCCATGGGGGTGGAACTGAGCAGGACGTTGATAATGTGCCCATCCTTATGCTGCCAGAGAGTCTCTACAGTTCCAGTACCGTACGCTTGAATTTGTTTGTACTTCTCACGCCCGACAAATTCATAATCATCATCGCTCGGATAGAGTATTCTGGAACTCTGATCAATGAGGTCCTCCTCAGAATAGCCTGTCATATCACATATTCGCTCATTGACCTGTTTCAACATACGGTCAACAACCATCCCAATTCCAGTTGGCGCTGCACGGAGAAGACTGCGCAGATGCTGCTCACTCTCCCGTAGTTCAGAAGTACGCCGCCGCACCTGTATTCTGAATATAACGCCAACAGCTACCAGGAAAAGGATCGCCCCACCACAGATAATCAGCACAGTTTTGACCCATGCAGGAATAATTTCAATAGACGTCTGCTTGTATTTATCCCCAATGTATTTTTCTAAAGATTGATAGTAAATTGAATTTTTGTCTGTCTTCAATTTTTTCATATGGCTGTCAATTTTTTCAATAAGAAATGGTGTCAAGTCATCACCCTTTGTTAAGGAGAACTGGATCCGGGCATATTGGAAAATGATAGATGTCCTTGCCACGGCATAATCATCTTCATATTCATTCCCAAAATCCTTATTGGTAACACCAGCATCTATTTTTCCTTGTTCCAATGCTTTAAAAATCTGTTGATAGCTGTCCATTTTTCGAAACGTGGCTTTAAGGTTAAACTTCTGGATAATATCTTTTATCCCTTCCGGACCCTCCAGATTAAAACTTCCTTTTAAAGCAGCGATTATTTTACCGTCCAGATCGACGATGGATTTAATTTGGGAACCTTGGGATACGTAAAGCCTTGACCAACTCACCAGCACCGTCTCCTTGGAAAAAGCATATTGCCGGCTTCGTGGTTCCGTCCATCCGGTATCCGGCATGATATTAATTTCACCATTTTTTAATCTTTCAAGACCTTGAGTCCATGTTCCTGAAACCCACTCGATCTGCCAGTTTTCCTTTGCGCCGATATCGTTAACGATGTCAGCCCATAGTCCATTAACCCTGCCATCATCGCCGATAAAGATTTTAGGAAAATTTTCATACGCCCCAACTCTGATGGTGACAGGCTGATCTGCATTGCCAATAAATGGAAAAAACAAAAGGTTAATCAGACAAATTAAGGATACGAAAAATCGTTTCATGAGAATTACGTCTGGTTTTAATTTGATTAAATTTAATAGAAATCAACATACAATATTTTATAATACTTGGCAAACTAAACTTCAAAAACAAAAACTTACGATTTATTCATAAATCCTTGCTTATTTTTTTATTGTTCTTGACTGTCTTTTTTCAATAATCGGCCTGCACCCATCCCCATGTGGTTCATCACCAGGTTTGCAAAAATATCTGGTATACTTATTTGATTATGGTAGGATATATATCTTTCATAAAGGAAAAATCCATGAAAACTGAAAAACAAAAGAAACTCATAGTTGTTCTTGTAATACTGATTCTTATTTTCATCTCTGCTGCTTTTAGTATCCCAAAGCTCCTTGATCTTAATCAATATAAGGGCTGGATTGCATCTCAAATAGAAGAAGCCGCACAGGGAGAGGTAAATATAGGCCATATCACCTGGGGCATTTCTAACGGTATCTGGTTAAGGACAGATGCCTTTTCCATAACTGACGCATCTTCATTTCCTGTTGATCTTCATCTCACTGATATCTATATTAAACTCGCTGTTTTACCCCTAT
>QMMT01000602.1 GCA_003647385.1 Deltaproteobacteria bacterium | reverse complement strand
TACAACATGTTGTACCTGTATCAGGGTAACAAATTCAAGGCAAGAAAAAAAATCAATACCATTCTTCAAAAACCGGAATCCGGGAGTCTGTCTTATCGCAGACCAGTTCAAGAATATAATCGGAAACCTTTTGCGGAGGGTCATGGTTGCGGGTATCCCAGAGAACAAGGTGGTGTAATATTTTTTCAATGACATCGAGCTCTTCGATAAAGCTGATAATTCTCATCTGACCCTGGCATTTTGGGCACACAAGAGGGTCGACCTCATAAATTTTCTGGATCAGGCGTGCCCAGTTCTGCCTGGATTCTTTAGAAGGCAAGTCATTTGGCATAACAGCAGGGATGGTATCATCCGTACCGGTCTTTTTTCTCATCCCCATGGATTTGTTCGAATAGAAGCCGTAGTAACGGACCGTCTGCTCATATCTTCCGGGAATATGAGTCGTAAGCCTGGCCAGCCAGTCCAGAGCGTTGAACACTTTTCGGGATTTTCTATCTTTTGATGTATAGACCATTTTGGCAATACCATCTGCCGATTCTTCAGCCGGAACATAGACCATTCGTTCCTGGGAGAAACAGGCCCGGATCAAGAAGCCGCGGATCAATAGGGGGGAAAGGTTAAAGATTTGGTGGATGTGTTAAAGACCAGATGCGATGAATAGTTTAAAAGAGGACCTTCCTTCTGATGTAAAAACCAAAAATCAGACCGTTTCAGTTACTAAAACCTAGGCCGAAAATTCAAATACCGGCAATTGGGCATACGGGTGCTGAAACCTGCCCAATAACTATTGCTGGTCAGGCTGTTTGTAAAGTTGGCCAATACCGGTAATCAGTTTTATGCAGTTATCCTGGCCTGCCTCGTGGTTCAGGCTTTGAAAAGAAAATAAATTTCAAATTATGCCCGCAATGCCTGCATTTAATACCGGGTATTGCCGGTTTCGGGATTTTAGTAAAAAGTGTAATAATGTCATGGATAAATGAAATAAGTTCACGGATCTTCTCAATGGGCAACGCACTGTTGGGATTAAGAAATCCATAATGCCTGATTTTAATAAATCCTTTGAGAAGAACATGCTGCAGGAATCTTCTGATAAACTCCATGGCATCCAGAGCCATGATTTTCCTTTTTTTCTTTTCACAGTCTTTGTACAGAAATTTGATAGCATTACAATAACTCATTTCTATCTTTCAAAGTGAAAGCTGGTGTTTGAAACTTTTTGTGGACAATAGTTTACTGGGTATAAAAGCTGACGAGTAAAGATTCAAATTGGGTAAGGACTTCCAAAACAAATATTGGGGGTTATGCTTCAAGGCTTGGGTGGGAACTATAACGTGTAGGGAACTTTTTTTGAAAATTCTTCAGAACACCACATCTGGTATGGACAGATTTTTCAGCATCGGATTTAAAAATCAAATATATGGGATAGCCTGCAAGCAAATTTAAAAAGATTGCTGTGGTTTATATTGGAGAATAGGTGTAACAAGGAAAAATAATATTTTTTCAAAAACCTTAGTTCATTTGCTCAAATTCCTTAGATTATGTGCCGCGTTACAGATAACCAAAGCTGTCATAGCTGTAAAATTTAAAATGAAACCACAATTTCATTGTATGTTTTTCTCCATTTAGCGGATTGTAATTCCAAGCCTGGTTTCATGTGCCCCATTGCAAGCAAAAGAGGAATCCAGTAATTATCTGGGATTTTAAATCCTTTTCGAACTGCTTCATGATCAAAACCGTTCATTGGATGGGTTTCCAAACCAAGATTTGTTGCAGCATACATGAGACTCATGGCAAAAAAACCAGTATTCTTTGCTGCGAAAGCAAGATTCGCATCCGGGCTCCAGTTATAGAGAGACTTTGTAGCATTAAGGAACCATCCCCGTTGCTCCAACTGCATGAACCGGATTTCAGCATTTCTTCCCAATTCTTTTCGAATATTGGATGCCCTTCCTGCCAACCACTTTTGTCAGCGAGAATAATAAGAATAACTGGAGATTCAACTACCTTGGGTTGATCCCAGGCTAGAGGTTCAAGTTTTTCTTTTTCTCCTTTTGTAACTTTATTGATCATTTGTTTGCTTTGCCCAATTTTTTTAATATCCTACTCAGAGATTGCTGCCCTTTAGGTTCGAGCACCGAGAATACCTTTTGCGCTATTTTTGAATGAACCGGAAATATTTTTTCAATCAGCATATATCCGGATTTTGTCATCTTCACTGTCATCTTGCGTCTGTCAGCAGGATCTTTTTCGCGTGTTACAAGGCCTCTTTTTTCAAGATTATCTATTACCAGAGTAATATTTCCACTGGTTTTCAGAATTTTTTCACCAATTTCTTTCTGGCATAAAGGCCCTAAATGATACAGCGCTTCTATGACGCCAAACTGG
Organism: Deltaproteobacteria bacterium; assembly: GCA_003647385.1. Taxonomy (GTDB): domain Bacteria; phylum Desulfobacterota; class Desulfobacteria; order Desulfobacterales; family Desulfobacteraceae; genus Desulfobacula. Next base: position 147 of record QMMT01000602.1, on the reverse strand, counting down.
CTAATAGAAAGATTGTGAGTTAAAAGATGTCTGTGCATTTTTTGCGTTACAATGTTGGTTGCACGCATGAGTTGTGTGTAAAGTTTAAGAACCGGGGTTTTCTGATTTGAAATTTTGTCTGGTTTCATATTAGCCTTAATATTAATT
>QMMT01000601.1 GCA_003647385.1 Deltaproteobacteria bacterium | reverse complement strand
TACATATCCCCTGCCCGGCCCTTTAGATAGAAAAACCCGTCCTCGTCCATGCGGGCCAGATCCCCTGTATGAAGATACCCATTTTTAATCGTCTCTTCTGTTTTCACAGGGTCCTGCCAGTATTCTTTCATCATGATAGACCCCCGAACCACAATCTCACCTATTTCACCCGGCTTTGCCTTTTTTCCCCGATCATCAAGGATAGAAACTTCTGCGTGAAAAACAGGCCGTCCCACTGTTCCCGGTTTTTTTAAGGGATCATTTTCAGACGCCCACAACAGGATAGACGTTTCCGTCTGCCCCATGATCTGGCGGAAGGCAAGGCCGGCATCGGCACATTTTTTAATCAGATCCTGATTCAATTTTTCCCCGCCCCCGGCACAGACCCGCAAAGAGGAAATATCTTTTCGCTTTTCAGGAGCAACTTTTAATAATTCCCTGTATACCGTGGGGACACCAAGAAATTTGGTAATCCGATATTTTTCAATATCCCTGTAAATGGTGCCGGGATCAAATTTTCTGTGAAGGACAATGGTTGCCCCTTTATAGAAGGTCGGGGCAGCCTGGATAAAAAGGCCGCCCGAATGAAACAGCGGTAAAAAAATTAACATGATATCACTGAAATGAAGCTTGAAGAAAATATCTGCATTCAAACAGTTAAAAAAAGTTTTTCGGTGGGACAGAACCGCGCCCTTTGGTTTCCCGGTTGTACCGGACGTATACATGATTACCTGAGGTTCTTCAGGGTCGGCTGGGCCAAGGCTCCTTGTTAAAAAGGCCCGCTTCCCGTCAAATTTTTTTGTTCCTTTAACAAAATCAAATACTCTTTGATTAAACTGAGCCTCCCCCACAACCGCCACCATCATGGGAGGCAGATAATTTTCTATCTCAAGTGCATTCACTGCATCAGCAAATCCATCTCCATGGACAAAAAGCCTGGGGCGGCAATTTTTGATAAAATAATCCAACTCAACCGATGTAATCCTAAAATTTATGGGGACAAAAATAGCCCCAAGCCTGGCACATGCAAGAAACAGATCGAGGAACTCAGGACAATTATTGAGCATCACAGCCACACGGTCACCCTTTTCAATCCCAATGGACTGAAGCCAGCAGCTTGCCCGGTCCGCCCGCCTGCAAAGTTTCTTGTAAGAAATAGTCTGATCTTCAAATATAATCGCTGGTTTATCCGGTGTCAGTTCAGCCCAGCGCTGCACCCACCAGGCAATATTCATGGATTTAATCATTAATTTTTATTTTAACCCAAGGTTATCAAAGAAATATTTGTGTTTCATCCGGTATAAGTTCTTGTCTTCTTTTACCAAATAGAAAAACCGTTTGTTTTCATCATCAAAACACTCAAACAGTCCTGTATAATCTTCCTGATCTGTGGCATCACATATGCGGGAGACATCATCATTGAATTTTCTGCAAACTGTAGCCCAGTCTTCCTCTTTGGCATCTTTTTTAATACTTATTTTTTTTGATACTTCTTCAAATTCCGCCCGGATGGATTTCATATGTTCTCCCCCAAACTATATAATATTTGCATAAACGCTAAATTGATACAAATAATCTTAACAAAAGACAACAAATGATGTAAAACAATTTTAAAAAAATTACGAATCAGGCAATAATCTTTCGGGCAAATTCAATCGCCTGCTGTTGAACTGAATCATTAAGCTTATCAGGGGTTGTACACGAACCAATAAAAAGTTCACCGGCATTAACCGCCCTGTGAGGATTTTGCATACGCCTGAAAGCTGTGAATACACCTTCTGCATTATCTTTATAGGGTCCGGCACCTGTCACCAGAAGGGCCTGACGCTGTCCTTTAACAAGGGAGGCATGATCCGGCTGATGATAGTTTGTATACAGGCTGTAAGTCCTGTCAATCACTGCTTTTATCTGGGCACTGAAACCCCAGAAGTACAATGGAGAGGCAAAAATAACCAGTTTCGAGCTGACCATTTTTCCCAAAATTTCAGGCACATCGTCTTTTTGAATACACCCTATTGTATCGGGTTTTTCCTTGCACTTGGCGCACCCCATACACCCGTTCAGATTTTTGGAGTTCAAGTAGATGTTGTCAACGTCATGGCCCAGAGATAAAAGTTCTTCTTCAACCCAACCAAGAACCTTTGCCGTATTTCCTTTTTTTCTGGCACTGCCGTGTAACATAGTTATTCTCATCGTGAGTCCTTTTATTTAAAAAAAATCCTTCTTGAATGATATCGACCTTATACAACTTTTCCCTACTTTATACCACCTTATTCGCCTCATTAAATTCTAAATAAATATTCAACAGCATTCTGGAAAAAACTTCCTTGAACCAGAACTCCAATTATGTTGAATGGGATTTTGATTTATTTGATTTTTTTTATTTTCCTCATAAAGTTTAATTTTTGACCCGAGACTAAAAAATTCGTCTATACTGTATCTTGTACCACGGTTAATTTTGAAAAACCCGGACTGGTGAAAGAAGCGCCCGGTAAATTGGGGAATTTGACTCCTGATCGATTATAACATCTATAC
>QMMT01000600.1 GCA_003647385.1 Deltaproteobacteria bacterium | reverse complement strand
GGGTATATTCCATCATCTTTTCTAAGAAAATCGGAATCGCCTGGTTCCAGTTGATATTGACAGATTCAGTCGGACACCTGACAATACATTCACCACAGCCAATGCAGCTGTTTTTATCAATATACGCTTTTTTCTCTTTAAGCGAAATGGCTTCGGCAGGGCAGTGTTTTACGCATTCCCCGCACCCGATACAGGTTTTTCTTTTTATTTTCGGGCTGACATTGGAATGCATATCAAGTTTTCCCCTTCTGGAGGCACATCCCATACCAAGATTTTTTAAAGTACCGCCAAACCCGGAAAGTTCATGACCCTTAAAGTGGGCCACAGAAACCAGTGCATTTGCGCCAATCACCTCGGAACCTATGTAGACATGCTTGCAGTTCTTCTGGTCAACAGATATTTTTGTTTCGCTTTTTCCCCTCAACCCGTCGGCAATAATAATGGGGGTGGCATCCATGGAAGAATAAGAAAACCCGTTTTCAATGGCCGTATGAATGTGGAAGACAGAATCTGATCTTGTTCCCACATAGAGGGTGTTGGCATCAGTAAGAAAGGGGTTGGCCTTATATTCCTTGATGGTCTGGATGATTTTCCTGATAAATACCGGACGGATATAGGCGGTATTGCCCTGCTCACCAAAATGGAGCTTGACAGCGGTCAGATCATTTTCGTTTAAAATGGTTTCAATGCCTGCCTTTTTAATAAGCCTTGACAGTTTTTGGGGAAGGTTCTCCTTTGAGGTAGCCTCTAAATCCATGAAATAAACATCAGCAGTCATTTTTTTCTCCTGACAGGTTAATTTTAATATAAAAACATAAAATACGTCAATCGGTTGAGAATTACAATGACCATCAGTAAAACCATCAGGTTTTTCAAAGGGATAAAAAAATCACCTAGGCCATTGTCTGCAGCAGCCTGAAGAGCGTTCTTCTGGCAAGGATGTCTCCTGAGATAATACCGACCACTTTATCTTCCGCAACAATGGGCATGGCAGAGATTTCATGGTTTTCCAGTTTTCGGATGCAGTCAATGATGGTGGCATCGGGGCTGCTGGTGATGACATCTGCTGTCATGATTTTGGTCAAGGGAGAATCCAGAGGCAGCTTTGATGCCATGGCCTTTGTAATGTCCCAGGAGGTCACGATACCAATGAGTTTGCCTTTTTGGGACACAACATTGACGATGGGAACATGGGCATCTACAATTAATTGAGCCGCATCGGTTACGCTTTTGTCCACGTCGATGGTGGGGGCTTCTTCCATAATGTCTTTGGCTGTCCTTGATTTTTCTTTGGAGGCGATTCGCTGAACACTGATTTGTTCAGCAATTTCACAGGGCAGGCTGTCTGCATCTTTGCAAAGGCCGTCAATAAGCTCTTCCATGTTTCTTCGGATAACTGTTTCAAGCTTTTCAACAGCCGTTTTCCTTCGAGTTTCAGCAAGATTCGCAAAATCATCCTGGTTTTTTTCAAGCCAGCCTTCAATGGCATCTTGATTGCCCAGAAGTTCTTTTGGGATCAGTAAATGGTCCGGTGTCGGAACAATCCTTTCATGGGCCGCATAAATTACCCCACCTGAATTTACCAGGTAATCGGTTGCAATGAGTACGCCTTTGTCTCGATAAACGTGGCGTTCCATTCGTCTGCGGGCAGCCTTTTTTGACGGATTCGGAGAATAGGTGTTTGCACCCTCAACGATGATCCGCCATGTTCCCATCCTGTCCGTGGTCATGGACGGGTTTGTTCCGGCATCCACATCCAGGTAATTGAATACAGGAGATGCCGGGATCAGGCAGAATGCAGATTCAGTGAGAAGGTTGTTGGAAGAATTGGAAAAGACCATATGCTTTAATTCAGGGAGATCCTGGTGCATGATTTGGTCATGAAAATATTTTTGGGTGACCGCACCAAACTCTTTCCACATATCAAAGAGCTCTTTCCATGGCAGTCCATCTGAATTTAGAAGATAGCCGTTTTCATCACTGACCCCCTTGATAATCGGAGAATTGTCAGGGTCATAATCATGAAAAATTCTTGCCACATGGGCACCCACAGCTCCAAATCCCTGGATAAGAACCTCCATTTCAGAGGGTTTTGGAATGACCATGTTTTTAAACTGGGGCAATTGTTTTAATTTGGGCAGATTTTCCAGCAATGCCTTTGTGGCCACAACAACACCATTGGCAGCACCACCCAGTTCATCAATTCTGTTGCCGCCCATATCAGCGGGCTTTGAGACGACGTTATTCAAACCATTTTCAATGGCAAAGGTTTTCATGTCCGCGTCATTGGTCCCTACATCCGGGCCAGGGATATAGATTTCCTTGTATCGGTTTAAAAGCTGTCCAAAACCCTTGATGACTTCATGACGATTTTCTTCAGAAAGGTTGTCCGGCCGGACTATACCGGATTTTCCACCGCCAAAGGGAAGATCAGCAGCAGCATTTTTAAGGGTCATACCCCTTGCCAGATTATGGATGATATCCGGGGTGATATCCGGCAGCATCCTTGTGCCGCCCATGGACGGCTGTCCCATGG
>QMMT01000599.1 GCA_003647385.1 Deltaproteobacteria bacterium | reverse complement strand
TATTTATACTTATTCTTGGTTTGGCCTTGCTCTGCATCGGGTCCTCACTGCTCGTTGAAGGGGCGGCATCCACCGCCATCATGTTTGCCGTCAGACCTGTAATCGTCGGTCTTACCATTGTTTCTTTTGCAACATCCGCACCGGAATTACTGGTGAGTCTTGTTGCTGCCTTTAAAGGATCCGGTGGTATATCAATTGGAAATATTCTTGGCAGTAATGTTATCAACATCGCTCTGGTTCTGGGGATCAGCGCTGCTATCAAACCGATTGCCATAAAAAAACAGATTATCAAAATTGAAATCCCCTACATGATTTCAGTCTCTTTTATATTCTGGTTTCTTTGTATGGATTCATTTATTGGGCGCATGGATGGAATCATTTTATTATGCTTACTGCTTATTTTTTTGATTTACAGTATCACCACTGCCAAAGATAAAGAGAATACGAATTCTATTGAAAAACCCTCTTTTCTCACAATTTCAAAAAACACATTTTTCATCATCATCGGTATCGTTATGCTCTCTTATGGGGCTAATTTTGTTGTTCAGGAGGCTATCGTCATTGCAGAAAAAATCGGCCTTTCTCAAACGTTTATCGGAGTTTCAATCGTTGCCCTTGGCACATCTTTGCCTGAACTTGCAACCTCTGCTATCGCCGCTGCAAAAGGTGAAAGCGATATTGCCGTTGGAAATGTGGTCGGCTCCAATCTTTTTAATATCTGCCTTGTTATGGGAACCGTTGGGATCTTCAATCCAATGACCATTGATCGGCATCTTCATTATTTTCAATTCCCATTTATGATATTCATCTGTCTTGCTCTGGGCGGTATCGCATACTTTTTTCACGACATCAACAAAAGAACCGGATGGATTTTTATTACAGGGTTCGTTGTATATATAATGGTTTCATATGTAAAATAATGTAAACATTTTCATAATTTTTTGTTTTTTTCCTTGCAAGGTTGATCTAATCTATTATAAAAAGGTAATAATTTGGTAAACTTTCCTTTTTAATTTTTGAGGCATATGATGGCAGACCCAAGCAGGCTTCTGATAGTTGATGATAATGAAGACATCCTCTCAACATTTTACGAATTTTTTAATTCCATGGGCTATGAAGTAAAAACTGCCATAGATGGTTTAGCAGCTTTAAAATTATTACGAGACGAATCCTTATTTTTTGATTGCCTGATTACAGATCTTGTTATGCCCAATATCAGTGGTGTAGGATTAATTTCTATTGTAAAAAAAGAATATCCGCATCTTAAAATTATTGCAATGACAGGATACGGTGATCAGCCTGGAGCTCTGGCATCAGAAGCCCACGCGGACGTGGTTCTTTTTAAACCCATTGACCTTTTTAAAATTGAAAACAAAGTATCCCAGTTGCTTAACCAAAACAATGATAAACCAGAAGATTAAGAAAAACTTATGAGTACACCTTTAATCGGCGTCAGCAAATCAATCTTGAAGATCAAAGAACTGATTAATCATGTAGCCAATACCTGCTTAAATGTATTGATTACCGGCGAAACCGGTGTCGGTAAGGAAGTTGTGGCTCAAAGTCTCTATGCTGAATCAAACAGGTCTACAAAAAACTTCGTTAAAATCAATTGTGCTGCATTGCCTGAAACACTTCTTGAAAGCGAACTTTATGGTTACGAAAAAGGGGCTTTTACCGGTGCTCATAAAAAACGCCCCGGTAAATTTCAGACAGCTGATAAAGGTGTTCTATTCCTTGATGAAATCGGTGATATGCCCCTGGCATTACAGTCAAAAATGCTTCATGTACTTCAAAGCGGTGAATTTTCTCCTCTAGGTTCCGACCATGAATTTAAAACCGATGTATGGGTCATTGCGGCGACCAATCATAACCTTGAAGAAAGGATTTCACAAAAAAATTTTAGAGAAGATCTATTTTACCGGTTGAACATCATTAAAATTGATATCCCGCCTTTACGTAAAAGAAAAGAAGACATCTCTCCTCTTATTGAATATTATTTCAGGCTCTATAAATCAGAATATCCCGATAATCATGGAAGTAAACCTGATTCAGATACCCTTGCTAAACTTTGCGATTATTCATGGCCCGGAAATGTTCGACAGCTTCAAAATTGCATAAAAAAACAAATGATTTTAAACTCGTGGAGTAAAATTTTTGAAGAACTCCCCAAAGAACCCTCTGAAAATACATCTGATATTCAAACTGATGAGCAACAAAACGGGACTCTTTCTTCAGAAGATAATGAGTTTGGTAATCACAGGTCAACTATTATTTCTGAATTTGTTGATTTGTCCACAAGCTCCGATAAATTATTTGAAGATATTTCTTTAAAAAAGATTAAAAAACTCGCGTCTAACAGGGTAGAAAAAGAAGTCATTACGTTTGTCTTAGAAAAAGTTGGCTGGAATAGATCACGAGCAGCTAAGATACTGAAAATCAGCTATAAAACCCTGCTCTATAAAATGACTGAATTTGATATTCATCCTCCTGTAAAATAACTTCGAAACCAGCTTTATTATCCTTTACTTAATGAT
>QMMT01000598.1 GCA_003647385.1 Deltaproteobacteria bacterium | reverse complement strand
CATCATAAATCTGAACTTCACTCGACCCAATATCTTTTTGATTATCCCTTAGTTGAAACTGCAATTTCCATTTGTGATCACTCGCACCTGAATGACAATACATGGAAAGGGTTCCTAGTTCCGTATATTCCGCCCCGATTGTCACAGGAATAATTTTTCTTTGACCGTTTTTCCCAAACTTAATAATGGTCTGAACCGGAGTCATTGAGGAGAAAGACTCATCTATGGTGACAACTTCACCTGCTTTATCTCCGGATCGATAACTTGAATAATAAACATCAAAGTTCACCGGTTCATTAGCTCTTACTTCATATTTCGTATGGGCAAGATCAATGGCAGAGCCTTCATCCAGTCCTCTTTCAACTATACAAACAGCCTTAGAAAAATTTTCCTCTCTTACTGAAATCCCGATATAATAACTTCTCGGGCTCCCACTGCCGACCTTGACACCCTCACCTTGCTTTACAAGACCATAATAGGCAGCACCAACTCCCACTGCCAACTCCGGAATATTATTCTCAAGGATTTGAGGTGATTGAGATTCATTTGTTTTAAACCATTTCCCAATGGCTTGCCGTATCCTTTCCTGAACAATATCAGGTTTAAGTGTTCCACCATTAAACAAAATAAAATCCGGCAAAGGATCTTTTGCAAAATTTTTCCTCACATCATCTCTGTGATTTTCCAAAAATTTAATAATGTGTCTGGTCACTGCAGACTCTTTTTCAAAAGGAAGACCAAAATCAGTGATTTCCTTGCCGGAATCAATATTTAAATTTTCCACTGGCTCAATGTAGGGATAAAATTCATCAAGCAATATTGTTTCTACGTCTTTTTTAGTCAAATCTGCCGAAAGGGTACCGGCAATTAATGAGCGGCCTTCGCCTTTTATTGTGATCCTGACAGATGCTTCACCCTTATCAAGTATTTTTTCTTTGGCCTCCCTGCATCGATGGCATAAGGTCTTCCACTTATCCGAAGTTAATTTGGATCTTGATTTAAATTTTGACTCAACTTTTTTGGCCAATGCCAGATCAATATTATCCCCCCCGAGAATCAAATGATCTCCCACAGCAATTCGCTCAAATCTAGGGGTACCGTCTGATTCTTTGAGGCTGATCAAACTAAAATCTGTTGTTCCTCCACCAACATCACAAACCAGTATCAAATCATCTGTCCTCACATATTTTTGCCAATCATTTTCATGATTGATCAGCCAGCTGTAGAAAGCTGAAAGCGGCTCCTCAAGAAGGGTTACTGAAGAGCCAAACCCGGCTTTTTTCACGGCCTCCATTGTAAGGTCCCTTGCCTCTTCATTAAAAGAAGCCGGAACAGTGAGAACAACAAATTGATTCTCAAGAAATTTATCTTCATCTTTTACAAAATGATTCCAGGCATTTCTGATATGCAGCAGATATTCTGATGTAGCTGTGACCGGTGAGACTTTTTCAAAACCTTCAGATCCCCAGGGTAATATTTTTGCTTTTCTGTCAGCCTTTTGATTGCATAGCCAGCTTTTTGCAGAAGAAACCAGTCTGGAAGGTATTTTAGAACCATGATCCCGGGCGAAGCTGCCTGCAAAAAGGTCTTCTCTTTTTTTCCAGGGGTGTTTTAAGCCCTCTTTTGAAATATCATATTTACCCGGAATATATAAAAATGAAGGAAGAACCGAAATCTTTGCAAACTCGCCATGCCCGGTTAATTGAGGGACATTAAACACTTTAACGAGGTTCTTTTTCCCAATATTTTTTTTCCCTGTTAATTTATCATCCTTAAAAACTGTCATGTCCACATATGAAACAGCACAATTTGTTGTTCCTAAATCTATACCGATTACATATTGTTTATCTTGAAAATCCAAAATCTCTCCTAAAAAAATAGTTCCTTATTCTATTGTATTTCAACTTCTGCAGGAGTAATAATTGCAACATCTTGGATATCTGATAATTTTGGAATGTCTTGTTTGCCGTCTTTCCATCCTCTGTGTTTCAAAACTCCCTCAAAGGGAGGCTCACCTGAAACATTTCCCACAAGCTTAATTGAATCAACATCAAATCCTGATTCAATTGTTACTATTTCACCCTCTTCATTTTCTATCACAGGCTTTAAATCAATATATTTTTTTATTGTCTTTTTGCAATCTTCCTGAACACTTCGAACGGCCGCCCCAATCTGCTCATCATCATACCAACTTAAGTCTTCATCAAAAAAATCCAAAAGCCGGCCATCCCGCTGGAGTACAGACAAACTATGCAAAAACAACCGCCGTTTCCGATCCTGCTCTATTTTTTGATCCACAAAATCTTTCTTGGATTTGCCTTTAAAGGGTTTTTCGCCTTTTTGAATATGAACTTCAGTAAAAATCTTTGACATTGAACTTTTTAAAATAAGCCATAATACCCAGCCGAAAAACAGAAAAATCCCTGATACTGCCGGTACCACCCAAAAATAAAAATTATTGGATATCAGCTCTAAATTATTAGCGATAACCTTATTTCCTGTATCCTTAAAAAGATTCAAAGACAACCAGTCAATGGCAAAAT
>QMMT01000597.1 GCA_003647385.1 Deltaproteobacteria bacterium | reverse complement strand
GTTCTCTACAGTGGGGAATACAAGAAATTGTCCGATCAAAAACTAACCTTCCTCCCGTTATACAGCGTTGCAGCTATTTGCGGAAAACAGCCTGGGAGACCCTGTTAAGTAAATTTTTTTGAATGGATTCATAGCCTTTGTTTTTTTGATTTACCATAATGACATAGGGGTAAAGTCTGTTGTCATTTCCCAGGATATAGCCTGCACGGGTTCTGACCCCTGAAAGTGTCCCGGTTTTAAAAAAATCATTCTCCCGGCAGCTTAATAATGAATGATATGGCATAAATTCAAGCAGAACCTTCAGCATCTGCGCAGGAGAAATCAGGTTTGATCTTGAAAGACCTGATCCTTCTACAAATGTAAATTGATCTAAGCTTAAATGCTGTTTTGAAAACAGTTTAATTTCCTTGACACCTTTTCCAAGTGTTGCCGGAGCCCCATATGTTTTTGTACCAATGGTTAATAAAAGATGGTTTGCAATAAAATTATTGGAGTATTTTAAAAGCTTTTGCACAACTTCTTTTGTTTTAAAAGGGGACAGAAATGAATATTTTTCCCCTTCTTTGAATTCAAATTTTCCCTGCACAACAGACCCGGTGACTTTAATATCGTTTTTTTCAAGAAAGGTTTTGATCAAAAGGCCTGGATATAAAATGCTTTGCTCTTTGGTAAGAATAATTCTGCCCTGCTTTAGCCTGGATTTTTTAATATCATCATAAAAGGCAGGCAGCAAGGGTGTCTGTGGCTCAGCACTGACAAACTTACCCTCTGATAAACTCCATTTAAACATAATAGTATTGAAGTTAGCGCATAAAGCTCCAACAGGTGCATCATAAGGGTTTAATGAGTTCCCTTTGCCCGGAACCCGGATCTTTTTTGAAAAATAAGTTTGATCAAGAATGATATGATGGATCTGTTTTGTGTCTATCTTTAAAAGGATTTCAAGACAGAGCTGCTCAATCACTTCTGAAATAAATAAAGGGTCACCGAACCCCTTAATATAAAGATTTTTTGAATCTGCATCAAAAAAATAATCCGTTGGGAAACGATAGTCTTCTCCAAGAATTTGTATAGCAGCAAGACTGGTCAGAATTTTTAAAATTGAGGCTGGGATAAATTGCTTTTCATTATTTTGACCATAGAGTATATTCCCCTGGTCATCCGCTAAAATAATGCCGTCGTTCAGGTTTTTTGCATATATACAGGGGCTGAAGGATAATCCAGCAATCCAGATACTTAAAAAAAATATAAAGACTAAGGCGGTTCTTTTATTAATCATTATCAGAATAAAAGGCTTTATACCCAAGATATGTCATATACACATCTGCCTTGCTTGATACTTCAAAAGGTGAATGCATGGAAAGGATTGCCGGCCCGCAGTCAAGGACATTCATCCCAAATTTAGCAAGAAACTTTGCAACCGTTCCGCCACCGCCCTGGTCAATTTTTCCCAGCTCGCCTGTTTGCCAGGAAATCTTGTTTTTATTGAATATCTGTCTGATTTTTCCCACAAACTCTGCGCTGGCATCACTTGACCCGGATTTTCCTGCCACACCGGTAAATTTTGTCATACACAGACCAAATCCAAGTTTTGCAGCATTCATTGCCTCGTGAACCTCTTTAAAGTCAGGATCCATGGCTGCATTCACATCGGCTGAAAGACAGGATGAATTGATCAATGCCTTTCTAAGAGATCGGTTGCCCGTATCCTGCCCACTGATAAAAAGCAGATCAGACATAAAGTCTTCCAGAAAATTTGATTTTGCACCACTGCTTCCCTCACTGCCAATCTCTTCTTTGTCAAAAAACAGGGCAATGGCAGTCTTATTTGTGTGTTGCATGTCAAGTATTGCTTTAAGACAGGTATAGGCGCATATCCTGTCATCCTGACCATAGGAACCGATCATTGATCTGTCAAACCCGATATCTCTTGCTTTTTCAGCAGGAACTGCTTCAATTTCAGCACTGATGAAGTCTTCTTCGGTAAGACCGTATTTTTCATATAAAAGGTTTAACACGCCCAATTTAAACCGGTCTTTTTCTTTGTCACCGCCCAAAGGTATGGAGCCTGCAATAAGATTTAATTTTTCACCTTCAAATACCTCTGATATTTTTTTGTTTGCCTGGGTCTTGCCGGCAAGATGCGGCAGGAGATCAGTCACAGTGAAAACCGGATCACCAGGGTCTTCACCAATAGTGATTTCGATTGTTTTATTATTGGATGTTATAATGGTTCCGTGAAGTGCCAAAGGGACCGCCAGCCAGTGATACTTTCTAATCCCACCGTAATAATGGGTTTTCATCAATCCCATACTCAAGTCTTCATATATGGGGTTCTGCTTTAAATCAAGCCGGGGTGAATCAATATGGGAGGCAATGATATTGGTACCTGAAAGAAGCGGTTCTTTGCCTAAAACAGCCAGGGCCACACAACGCCCCTGAAAAACCTTATAAACCTTTTTGAGCCTTTTAGTATTTTTTATTGCAAGACTGTCAATATCAACAAACCCTTTGTTTTTTGCCGCATGAACAATTTGTTTTGC
>QMMT01000596.1 GCA_003647385.1 Deltaproteobacteria bacterium | reverse complement strand
TTTAAAAATATAAATAAAATTTAGAAATATTTTAGTATTATGCCAGCTGGATTTTGCTGACATGAGTTGAATTTGACTTAAAACGGTTATAAGTGAGAAATAATGCTAAGTAACAGCTTTATTCATATCCCCTCAATAGGACGGAAAACAGAAGAAAAAATTTGGGAAAGTGGTATTAGAACCACTGAAGAATTTATAAAATCACAGACAAACTCTATACCACCAAGAACCAGGGAAAAAATAATAAATCATATCAATATGTCCGGTTCCAATGCTGAAGATCCTTATCACTACTACGATCATTTGCCATCGAGTGAACAATGGAGAATTTTCAAAAGGTTTCAGAAATATACAGCTTATATTGATATTGAAACAACGGGACTCGATACATATCGGGATAAAATCACAACGATTGCTTTGTATGATGGTGAAAATATCAAGCACTATGTGAATGGGATCAATTTGGATGAATTCAAAGAAGATATTTTTGATTATAAAGTCATAGTAACCTACAACGGTAAAACCTTTGACGTCCCATTTATTGAAAGTTTTTTTAATATCGAGATATCTCATTGTCACTTGGATTTAAGATATATTTTGAAAAGTTTAGGTTATTCTGGCGGTTTAAAGTCTTGTGAAAAACAATTGGGTATCGGTAGAGGCGGTGACCTGGATGGTGTTGATGGTTTCATGGCGGTTCTGATATGGAATCATTATCGGCGTCGGAAAGATAAAAAAGCTTTGGAAACGCTGCTTGCATATAATATAGAGGATGTTTTGAATCTTGAATATCTGATGATCACAGCATATAACAAAAAAATTCAAGGTTTTCCTTTTGATTTAGATGCGTTAGAGATTCCCCTTAAAAAGGAAAATCCATTTGAAGTTGATGAATCAATTGTTAATTTATACCGGAAATTTTCATATTGATGGACACTACTGGGAGAGGAAATCGTGGGGTCAAAATAAATTCTACAACTCTACAATTACAGACGAAGACACTCTTCCTCAATTGATCGGTCGGGTATGAAATTCAACTCTATATAGGAAACCGCATGACCAACCAAATTAATATCTCATGAAATTTTATTGGAAATTGAGTAGATTTTGGTGCAGACCTCAAAAATATTTCTTTGTAAGGGTAATAGTGCATAGCAAATGAGTTGATAACAAATTAAATTATAAGTCATCCATTTTAATATCTGAAATCCAGAATACATCCTCAATTTTTCTTATTCTTAAAATAATTGCTATCCACGTCTTTTATAAGCTCATGTTTGCAGTAAATAACCAGTTGGAAAGCTCAAGTCCTTGGCAGATACTTCCCGTATTTTTCATCAAAGGAGTTCCAGAAAATTCTATCTTTCTCTCTCCAGCCTTTTCCAAATGATTTATCAAAGGATGGTTTAAGAGTTTTAAACCATGCACCATAACCCTGCCTGCCTGCAATTCTGGCCTTTATTGCATCGACAACATAGATGACAAGATTAGCCAATTCATCTTTAGGGATATAAGAGTCTGCACCTTTGTTAATAGACTCTTTTAAATTTTCAGGTGTTAACGCATGAGCAGTCAGCATGAGTGAGGGAATATTTTTTTTCCGGGTAAGTTCAAGGACATCATACCCTTTGACACCCATGATATCCAGGATTGCCATATCATATTGATTGTTTTCAAGATTGTTTTTGGCTTCATCAAAGCTTGAAACAGTGTCAAGAGAACACATATTCAGCAGTTCTTCAACGGTTTCCAGGATATCAGGCTCATCATCCACCACCAGAATCCGCCGGTTATCTAAAAGATCTTCTACTTTGATGTTATCAAGATCAAATTTGTTAATGGTAACAGGACAGGAAGCATTGAGAATGACCTCTTTTGAAGTTGATCCAAAGATTACTTTCTGAGCCTTGGATTTCTTTTTAATGCCAAGGAAAATGTGATCAATATCATTTTCTTCAGCAAATTTTACCAAATCTTCAGCAGGAGTAAGACCCCTGATGATCTGTTTGGCATCACACTTAAGACCTGATTTTGTCATGAGTTCCCTGGCAAAATCAAGGTCTTGTTTGACCTGTAATATATGAGACTGTTTTTCAGCAGTTCCACCTTTCATTGAGGTCACAATATAAATAAAAGCATTGTTTGTTTTTGCAAAATCCCTTGCAAGAGACAAGACTAGTCTGCCTACTTCCCCACCATTATATCCAACCAATATCTTCATGATAACCTCCATGCCATTGCTTGTACTACAAATTAAAAAATTTGATAACCTGTTGTTATATATCATCTATGCTAAGAATTAGGATATAGGATAGTACTTTGCTTTTTGTCAAGCACAATATCAAAGATACCAACTCCAAAAGTTGTTAAATACGAAATCCGAGCGCTTGAATTAGTCTGTGATGAAGCAGACTCTCGAATTCCGGTTTTCTACAAAACTTTTGTCTTTTTAGATTGCGGGAATCCGGCTTGAATAAATTATCACAATTCTTGCACCTGCGTCTCCGTATCTTTTTTTTCATAAACCTGGTACCTCCTCAGATCTAT
>QMMT01000595.1 GCA_003647385.1 Deltaproteobacteria bacterium | reverse complement strand
TTTGAACTCTGATCAACGCCGGGGAGAAAAAATGTCAGTATTAAAAAAAATCTTTGTGGGAATTGTCGCTGTTGTAATCATCGCAATTATTGGAGCAGGATGGTTTGTTTATTCAATTGCAACCCGCTCCCTCCCGGTTTATGACGGAACATTGGCCATTAAAAATTTGAAACAGGATGTAATGATTTATCGGGATAGCTATGCCATTCCTCATATCGTTGCTGAAAATGAATCGGATTTGTACCGGGCTGTAGGGTACACGCTTGCCCAGGATCGTCTCTGGCAGATGGATTTATTAAGAAGAGTGACACAGGGAAGATTATCTGAAATATTCGGAGAAGACCTTGTGGATATTGATCTTTTGATGAGATCTCTTAAAATACCGGATAAATCAAAAAAGATTTTATCCGTATCCGTCCCGGAACTTATTGTTGCGCTGGAATGTTTCAGTGACGGTGTAAACCAGTTCATTGACAGCCATCTTACCAAACTGCCGCCTGAATTTACGATATTGGGATATAAACCCGAGTATTGGAAACCTGAATATTCTATCAATCTTATAGGGTATATGGCATGGGATCTGACCGCTCCCTATGGTATTGAAACTATTCTTCATAAAATCCGGAAAAAAGTGGATTCTGATAAATTTATAGAACTGCTGCCGGATATCGCTTCCCAGAAATCAATTATTTTTCCTGAATTTAAAAATGACGTAAGTGAATTTGATTTAAAATCCTCTCTTTTTGCCAATATGGGACTCCTTGAAAAATATGGAATAACAGCATTTAACGGATCAAACAACTGGGTTGTTTCAGGGGAAAAAAGCGTTACGGGAAAGCCCATATTTGCAAATGACATGCATCTGGGTTTGAATGCCCCGGGGCTTTGGTACCAGATGCACCAGACCATTGAAGGAAAACTGAACGTAACAGGTGTTGTCCTGCCCGGCCAGCCGTTTGTAATTGCAGGGCATAATGATAAAATCGCCTGGGGTATGACCAATGTCGTTGTGGATGATATGGATTTTTATCTTGAGAAAATAAATCCTGAAAACCCTGACCAGTATGAGTTTATGGGGGAGTTTAAAGATTTTGATATTCAAATGGAAACCATAAAAATTAAAGGTGGTAAAACCGTCACAAAGCCAAACCGGTTTACCCATCGCGGTCCTGTTATTTCCAAATTTAAGAAACTTCCCGATGAAACCATTACCATGAAATGGCTGGGCAGTGAATCAAGCAATGAATTAAGAACTGTATACCTGCTTAATAAGGCCGGGAACTGGGAAGAATTTAAAAATGCCGTAAAAACATTTACGGCGGTAAGTCAAAATATAAACTATGCTGATGTTGACGGAAACATTGGGTTGTATTGCAGTGCAGGTGTTCCTATTCGCAAAAAAGGAGACGGACTTTCAATTGTTCCTGGCTGGACCGATGAATATGACTGGGAGGGGATTGTTCCTTTTGAAGAATTACCCCATTCCTATAATCCGGCATCAGGCTATGTGTCTTCTGCTAACGGTAAGACAGCGCCAAATAATTATCCCTATCATATCAGTCACTGGTATGCACTTCACTACAGGATTGACAGAATCAGGCAGATGCTTGAAGAAAAAGAAAAATTATCTGTTCAGGATTTTCAAAATATTCAGGGTGACTTTAAATCCAAATTGGCCCAGGACTTTCTTCCTGTCATTATTAAAGAATTAAACAAAATTGACACTATGACAGATCTTGAAAAAGCATCCTTTAATCTGCTGCAGCAATGGGACGGGGCTATGGATAAAAAGAGTGCAGCTGCCGCTATATTTGAATCCTTATATGTCGACTTTGTTAAAAATATGGTGATGGATGAAATAGGCGAAGAACTATATTCAGAATATAGTAAAATTGCCTACCTTCACCGTTATATGGTAAAAAATGTTATAGAAAACAATGAATTAAAATGGTGTGATAATGTTTCAACTCCCCATACAAAGGAAAATCTGACGGATATCGTTTACCAAAGCTTTAAAGATAGTGTCGCCGGGTTAAGTAAAACACTTGGCAGCAATGCGGACAAATGGCGGTGGGGAAGTATTCACCGCCTGAAACTTGCCCATCCATTGGGAAGTGTAAAGATGATTGATAAAATTTTTGGGTTCAACTATGAACCCAAAGAGGTCAGCGGCAGTTTTCATACGGTCTGCCCCTACTCATATAAACTGTCTAATCCGTTCGTGGTAAACCATGGTGCCTCGCACAGACATATATTTTTACCCGGTGACTGGGATGAATCCCTTTCTGTTATTCCAACCGGCAATTGCGGTATCCCTTCAAGCGATCATTATTGTGATCAGACAGAACTCTATGTGAACAATGAGTATCATCCGGATTATTTCAGTATGGACAAGGTTGTAAAAGCCGCCGAATACGAGCTTAAAATGACCTCAAAATAATATAAACAAAACAAGACTTTTTAAATAGTAAGAAAGGTTGTCCTTGGTCCTGTGTTGAGTTTTGAGACTTAAAAAAATACTTTTAGGTGGACGAGAAATTGTTGTTATG
>QMMT01000594.1 GCA_003647385.1 Deltaproteobacteria bacterium | reverse complement strand
TTCCAGGGCTTTTTCCATGACATTCTCATACCCCGTAATGGTCCAGACAAATTCACAATCATTTGTCTGGGTTGCGGCTGCAATCTGTTCTTCAAATGTATCGATATTGCCGTCAAAGCTTCTTTTCAGCCTTCTGACAAGTTCATCAGCAGGCAGCGGTGCATAAAGACCTGCATTGACCTCAATGACGTATCCTTTAGAAATCAGGCTCCGCAGCACATCATAAATCCTTGATCGGGCAATCCCTGAAATTTTACTCAACTGGGAACCATTCACCGGATGATTGCCGACAAGTGCCATATAACAAGCTGCTTCATATTGTGAGAAACCTAAGTCTTTTAAATTTAAATATGGTTCCATAATTTTACCCAAACCCTTCTTTCTAAACGTTGCTACCTTAATAGCAACATAATCTTATATCCAATACTTGTCAACCTTTAAAGCCTCATTTGATTTTATAAAAAAATTTAAAAAATTATCTCTTTGACACCGGGTTTTGAATCAGGTAAATATTTAAAAAAACAACTATCTTTAAATTTACCTTAAAACAGGAGACAATAAATGGCGGGTCTAAATAAAGCAATGCTCATCGGAAATCTTGGCAAGGACCCTGAAATCAGGTATTCCCAGCAAGGATTAGCAATTGTAAAATTCTCCATTGCAACCAGTGAACAATGGACAGATAAAAACACAGGTGACCGGCAGGAAAAAACAGAATGGCACAACATTGTAGCATTTGGCAAGCAAGCTGAAATCCTTGAAAAATATCTATCAAAAGGCAGTAAGATTTTCGTTGAAGGAAGAATTCAAACCAGCACTTATGAAAAAGACGGCCAGACCCGTTATTTCACTGAGATCGTGGTGGCCAACTTCCAGTTTCTTGGCGGCAAACAGGACAACCAGGGCGGCGGCGGATATCAGGGTGGTGGTGGCAGTGGATATCAGCAACCCAATTCCGGATCTGATAATCAGTTCCAGAGTCAGACAAATCCGGGTATGTCAGGTGGCCAGGAGCCGATTCCGGATGATGATATTCCGTTTTAATTTCATTCATAATAACAAAAGCCTCATTGGTGTTGAATATATCTTCATCCAATGAGGCTTTTTAAATTAAAATTGTAATGGTTAACTTAGCTCTAACTGTTCCTCCATGGTAATATCGTGTTTCATTTCCTGTAGTGTTTTTTTGCGGACTTTTTTAGACTCTTCATCTATATTGCTGGACACACAAACTTTTTTTAATTTTTCAACATTGTTTTCCAGCTCCTGCCTTTCTGACTGGGGTAAATCTGAAAGGCAACTATTATAAGTTTTTTGACTTTTTCTTTTCGCTTTTAAATCCTGGTGCCGTCTCAGTGCTCTGTCTTTCATCGTGTTGGCTCCTTTATAATAGTTTAAAAAAAATTGCTTAAAACGTCACATTTAAAATTGATTTTCAAAAGTGACCTTCGTCATATAAAAATAGAATAAACATTTAAAAAGAGTTTGGCAAGCCTCAAATTATTTTCGGGGATGTTCTTTTCGCCATTGCCGAGGGCTTTTATAAGAACTGCCCAGTGTCCACATCCCTTTACCTGATCTTTTAGACTTTAATTCTTCTTTTAAATAGAGTTGTGAATCAAAATTTTTAGGCCGTTTACCTGCATATACTTCTGCTAATCCCGCTTTTATCATTTCTATATTGATATTTTTCTCATTGATAAAAACTTCTGCCAACTGCCTGTTATATGCGCCTGTACCATAACTTTTAATCGCAACTTTTTTGTTATCCACCAAGCTGACTAAATAGTGCTTCGCCTTTTGACTGAAAGGCTGACTTTTTTGACCCTTGAATCCAGTTTCAGGAGAATCAATTCCCACAAGCCGTATTTTAAATGTCAAATCAAGTCCGGCAACTTTTATGGTGTCGCCATCATACACCTTTAATACTTTAAATATTTGTTTTTTATTGTTTTTGGATGAAAGTTTTTTGGAAACAACATGGCTTTCGGTCAGTTCTTCAACCGTTTCATTTAAAGGCGGAGCAATATTGCTGAAATGCTTTGTCCCGTTTTCATCAATCCAGAAATAGATATTTCCATAAAGGAAAAGACTTAAAAAAAGAAAAAAACAGACTTTGCTAAGGGCTTTTATCATAAGCCATGTTTAACATACTTTTTTTACCAATACAAAACCGGACCAATTTTTTTTATCCTGTTGCCAGGCAAGCTCAAAGCCTTTTTTTATATAAAATGTGATGAGCTGGGCAATTCATCGGTTTAAGACTATATTCTTCCTACTCACACTCGAAACAGAACATATTTCTTCGGTATTTATCCCAGTGGCCGGATGTTTCCCAAAGTTCTTTTTTGAACACATTAGGAGTGATGACTTCTACATATTCTCTTTTATGTTATTCAGTTTTGATGATATCAACTAACTCGTTGTATATACGAGTTCCGTGAGGTAAAAAGTTGCAACTACCAGGACTAAGATCATGAAAAAAGAACAGCTCCTGTTCTTTTCCTATTTTAATATGATTTCTTTTCTTAGCCTCCTCTATCATTCTAAAAT
>QMMT01000593.1 GCA_003647385.1 Deltaproteobacteria bacterium | reverse complement strand
TTTTTAACCCAGGCACCAAAGGATTCCATGACGGCCGGCGGCATCCTTCCCTGTATTGTCGGAACGATTCCATTGTGTCTTATGACCATACTTGTGGCCTTGCCCATTGGTGTGGCCTCGGCCATATATTTAAATGAGTATGCCGGTCAGGGAAAATTTATCAGGTTTATCCGGCTGGGAATCAATAATCTTGCCGGTGTTCCGTCCATTGTATTTGGATTGTTTGGTCTTGCTTTTTTTTGTATTGTGCTGAAGATGGGGGTTTCCATTGCTTCCGGCGGTTTGACACTGGGTATCATGACCCTGCCGGTGATTATTGGTGCGTCCGAAGAGGCCTTGAAATCTGTTCCCAGCACCTATCGGGAAGCGTCCCTTGCCATGGGGGCAACAAAGTGGCAGACCATCAGAAGAGTTGTTCTGCCCACAGCGTTCCCCGGCATTATTACAGGTTCCATACTGGGGATAAGCCGTGCAGCCGGCGAGACCGCTCCCATCATGTATACAGGTGCTGTTTTTTTTACACCCGATCTTCCGGCATCCATCCTGGATGAGGTCATGGCATTGCCATATCACATCTATGTGCTGGCAACGGCAGGGACCCAGATTGAAGCAACGCGGCACCTTCAATACGGCACTGCGCTGGTGTTGATTGTCCTGATATTTGGAATGAATCTATCGGCCATTATCATGCGGTCAAAAATGAGAAAAAAGTTAAGGATATAACTAAATGCAACGTCATATTAAAATGCATACCAAAAATCTGGATTTTTTTTATGGAGATTTCCAGGCACTTCATGAAATATCAATTGACTTTATTCAACATCAGGTGACTGCACTGATCGGTCCTTCCGGATGCGGGAAAAGTACTTATTTGAGATGCTTGAACCGGATGAATGACTTGATCTCCAGGATCAGAATCAAGGGCGAGGCCATGTTAGATACCCAGGACATTTATGACCCGTCCGTGGATGTTGTTACCTTACGAAGGCGGGTGGGTATGGTTTTTCAAAAACCCAATCCATTTCCGAAATCTATTTTTGAAAATATTGCTTACGGGTTAAAAGTAAATGGTGTTAAAGATAAGGCAAAGATTACGGCGATTGTTGAGAAAAGCTTAAAACAGGCAGCCATATGGGATGAAGTAAAGGACCGGATGAATGAATCTGCTTTGGGACTTTCAGGGGGTCAGCAGCAGCGCCTGTGCATTGCCCGTGCCCTTGCCGTAGGCCCTGAAGTGTTGTTAATGGATGAGCCGGCCTCGGCACTTGATCCCATTGCCACTCAAAAAATTGAAGAATTGATTACTGAACTTTCTTCTAAGCTCACCATAATTATCGTGACCCATAACATGCAGCAGGCTGCCAGAGTTTCTGACAGGACGGCATTTTTCTATATGGGCAAACTCATCGAGGTCAATGATACGGATTCATTGTTTACAAAACCAAAATTAAAGCAGACAGAAGATTATATTACCGGAAGATTTGGTTAAGGAGAACATAATGGCAGGCCATCTGCAAAGAGAAATAGAGAAAATAAAAAAACAAATCCTGTCCCTTGGGGCAATGGTGGAAGATCGGTTTCAAAAAGCAATTTATGCGATAAAAACCGAGGATTTACAGCTTGCACAGAAAATAATTGATACAGATGTTGAGGTTGATGAATGTGAAATTGAAGTGGAAGAGGAGTGCCTGAAAATATTGGCCCTTTACCAGCCCGTGGCAACGGATCTTCGTTTTCTTGTGGCCGTGATAAAAATTAATAATGACCTTGAAAGAATAGCAGACTATGCAGCGAATATTGCTCAAAGGTATAAAACATCTTTTAATGATCCCAACAAATTTAAATATGATTATACATCAATGGCAGACCAGGCGGCAAAGATGTTAAGGATGCGTCTTGATGCCCTGGTGCGCACGGATGTGGATATGGCATACGACGTCAGGGATATGCAGAAAGATGTGAATATCATGAGAAATGATGCCTATGATTCAATGAAAAAAGATATCCAATTGCATCCCCAAATGGTGGGTGAAATCATTAATATGTACTTGATCTCAAGGCATTTGGAAAGAATTGGAGATCACACCACAAATATTGCAGAAGAAGTGATTTATCTTATAGAGGGGGAAATCATCAGACATACTTAAATATTATAAAATTGACAAATAGGGATCAGTTTATAAAAATTAAATACTCAGGTTTATGAATTTATAAAAAACAGGAAAAGAATATGGCAAAAGAGATCATTTTAATTGTGGATGATGAAGAAGACATTATTGAGTTAATAAAATACAATTTGAAAAATGAGGGATACTCAATATTGACGGCTATGACCGGCGAGCAGGCCATAAAAACAGCCAGACAATCCCGACCCGACCTGATAGTCCTTGATTTGATGCTGCCGGGTATTGATGGTCTTGAAGTTACAAAATATCTGAAAAACTATGAACAGACCCGTGATATTCCCATCGTGATGCTGACGGCAAAAGGAGAAGAGTCTGATATTGTTACAGGGCTTGAACTGGGTGCAAATGATTATATATCAAAACCCTTCAGCCCAAAGG
>QMMT01000592.1 GCA_003647385.1 Deltaproteobacteria bacterium | reverse complement strand
GAATATGGAAACTGCCATGCGGATGGCTGAACATGAGCCCTACGGTGTTGGGATTTTTTTCCAGGACAGGGACAGGCTCCATTATCAGGAAATACTGCGAAACCTTAATAAAGTCAGTTAGCAACTGTCATTATTTTCTGGTCTGTCAGTGTGATCCGCTTAAGTCCTGAGGCTGTGACGATATAATCATCCTCCAGGCCCACGACCCCTTCTCCCGGGAAGACAAATTTAGGTTCTATGGCCATGACCATATTTTCTTTTAAGGTCATGTCAAAACCCGGGGAGATGACAGGATACTCGTCTATCTCAAGACCGATCCCGTGGCCAACAAATCTTGCCTGACTTTTACCGTGCCCCATGAAGTATTCTCCCAAACCTTCCTGTTCTGCCTTTTTCCTGGCTATTGCAAAAAGGTCCAGACAGTTTGTGCCGGGTTTTGCCTTTTTGCTTAAAATTTTAAGGATCGCCTTAGAACATTCATGGGCCTTCTCAAGTTTTTTTGAAAGACTGCCTGCCACATAGGTCCTGAATTGATCACCAATATACCCATTCACTGCCACTCCGAAATCAATTCCAATAGGCTCATTTTTTTTAATTTTACGAAACCCGGCACCCTGGGCCATGGCCGGTGTGTTGCCCGAACCACCGTGGGGGCTGTCGAGGAAGGTCGGAACAGCGCCGCTTTCACCGGACAGCACGTGTGCGTAAGTTATCTCCTGGTTCCATCCCCGCATTCTTAAAATACCCATATGACCTTCTCTGCGGGCAATATTGGCCAGGCGCCCATCCACCGCAAGTTCAGTCATCCCAGGTCTGATGAACTCCTGGATTTCTAAAAATCCGGTGCGCAGGATTTGGGATGCCTTTCTGAACTGTTCGATTTCATAATCGGATTTGATCATTCGCAAGCGGAGTATCTCTCCTGATATATTTTCCCAAAGATCTGCCTTAAGGTGTCGGTTCAGCCAGAGGTAGAGGTTTGCCGGCAGCACGTCCATCTCTATGCCCAGTTTATGGAATTGATCATGGCCATAATCCTTCAATGTTTCGGCAACCTTTTTTCTTCCTTTAAGGGATACAATATTTTGGATGGGGGATTCTGCTCTGGCCCTTTCTTCATTTTTCAGGCTCATAAAAATGGGTTTTCCCTCTCTGGGAATAAAGAGGATAGATGTCTGCAGGGTTCCTGAAAAATAATAGATATCCACATTCTGCATAAGAAGAGCGCCATCCATATCTTTCTTTGAGAGGATAGATTGAAATCGTGCAATGCGATCATGAATTTCATTTTCAGGTATTTTTTCCAAGTGTCACTCCTGTCTTTATAGTAGTTCAAAATTATTGTCATGCAATTGATACATTTTTTTGACAATAAGGTTATCAATATTGTCATCAGAATGAAACCTTAAAAATTTCCAAACCTTGATCCAGGTCAAGGATTTGTTCAAAGGTCTGTCCTATAGTTTGGTCACTTCTAAGGAGGATTTGGGTGAGATTTTTAAAATTGATTAAAAAGAGAAAGGGCTCTCAGGCAGTCAGAAGGGGAATACAGTTTCTGTTCCTGATCATTGTCTGCTTTATCGGGGTCAGGTTCAGTCAGTTTGCAGGTGCGCTTGAAAAAGGAATTCTTCCCCTGGTTGATCGGCCACCCGGTGTCGAGGTGTTTTTACCCATCTCAGCCCTGGTCAGTTTAAAATATTTTATTTTCACCGGAATCATCAATGAGGTTCATCCTTCAGGATTTATTCTTTTTATTATTATTTGTATGACCGCTTTGATTGTTAAAAAAGGGTTTTGCTCCTGGGTCTGCCCCTTTGGTTTGCTGTCAGAGTATTTATCAAAAATTCATTATCTTATTTTTACACGCGGTGTTAATCCCCCGGTCTGGCTGGACAGGATATTGCGCACAATCAAATATCTTCTGGCGTTGTTTTTTATCTGGTCCATTTTTTTTAAGATGCCGTTAGAGGCTATTGAAGGATTTATTACCAGTCCTTACAATATTCTGGCTGATATAAAAATGTTTAAGTTTTTTACCCAGATTTCCATGACAGCCTTTTTAGTTGTCATTGGATTGATTCTTTTATCTGTTTTAATTAGAAATTTCTGGTGCCGGTATCTGTGTCCTTACGGCGCAGTTTTGGGTGTGTTAAGCTTTTTAAGCGTCGGTAGAATAAACTTTAGTCAATCTCATTGTTCGGATTGCGGGAAATGTGAAAAAATATGTCCCGGGTTGATTAATATCCGGCAGGGGAAGAGTGCTTTTTCCTCAGAATGCAGTGCATGTCTGCAATGTGTGAATGTCTGCCCTGAAGAAAAAGCGCTTAAAATATCATTTTTTAAGAATAGGTTCTCCATGGGAAGTATCGGCGTGGGCTTGATTTTTTTGATCATGTTTTCCAGCGGTATTGTCATGGCCAGGATGACCGGGCACTGGGAGAACAAAATCTCTAAAAAAACTTATTTTTTTTATATGATGACCCAGGGGATGATGGAGAAACCCGGATCCGGCACTGAACAATCCAAAGCCCGGAAAATGGAAAAAATGATTGAAATGATGAAAAG
>QMMT01000591.1 GCA_003647385.1 Deltaproteobacteria bacterium | reverse complement strand
GCCTGGGCCCACATGATTTGAATCCTGTCTTTAAACTCTTTATGGGTTCCATAGCGAATCTTGATGTATTCAAGCCGTTCTGTCAGGGGCACTACTTTATCATGCAAAACCCTTTTGTCGGAATAATTGACGATCTCCTGTTCTGAAATGGGTGTGTCATTTTTAAAAGAGTCTAAAAGGACATGCTGGCGGACGATATTACCTATCTCGGGATAACCCAGTTCGGCCAACAAAAGACCGCCGGTATCAGAATGACTCTCGTTGGTATCAAAACTTCTGGTTTTTGTGATATCGTGAAGCAGTGCTGCAGATGTTGCCAGTCGGATATCTAGATCGGAAGAATATTTTTTAAGTTTTTGAACTAAGAAGAGTGTAATATTGGAAACCATGACGGAGTGATCGATAATGTGATCCATCATATTCATTTTGTTTATCAGTTTAAAACAGTCTTTTTTAGATGGTATATTCATAGACCCTTGATTCGATCAGTTTAAATTGCCTTAAATGATAAAATAGTATTGAAGTTATACCCCTTACTGTTATGATAGAAAAGGATTATTTATAAAAGAAAGCGGGGATAAACTATTAAATGTTGAAAAAAATAATTTCAGGTGGACAGACCGGTGCAGACAGGGCTGCACTTGATGTTGCCATTAAATTTAATATTGAACATGGTGGATGGATTCCAAAAGGCCGCAGAACTGAAGAAGGGCCGTTACCATCCAAATATCAATTGGATGAGATGGATACAAATGATTACAGGCAAAGAACCAAACAGAATATCATTGATTCCCACGGGACTGTCATTATTTCCCGTGGCAACCTTACCGGGGGATCAAAACTTACTCAGAGTTTTGCAAAAGTCGTGGGTAAACCCAATTGCTACATTGATCTTTTAAATACGGATGAGTTTGAGGCATCCATTATTTTAAAATCTTTTATACTGGAAAATGGTATTAAAATTTTAAATGTAGCAGGTCCAAGGATGAGCCATAATCCCGGGATATACATGGATGTCAAAATAATTCTTGAAATCCTGCTTTATCTTTTATTCTTAAATAAACACAAAGATCAGATTTTCAAAGAGTACATACCTTCTGATCCTGTTAAAGAGGATTTTCCACAAACCCTGGAAGAGGCCATAGAACTGCTGTACGATGATTTGCCGCTAAAGACCAGGACATTGATTGCACGATTTGAACGAAATGATATCCACGTGCTATATTTTACTCTGATGGAATATATTAGACGCAGGGTCGGGTTTGATACTAAAAACCAAACGCTGTTTAAGACGTGTGCCATTCAGATGAAGGATGACAGGTGTACCATTGAAGATGTGGTGATGCATATTTTGAAACGGTTTAAACAATATCTTGAGAAAAATCATCTCATTCGGATGGTGAAATGATACCCATTCGAGATACACAGCCGTCAACATGTTTTCCCGTTGTGACCTACATTTTAATGGGGATTAACCTGCTGGTATTTTTTCTGCAAATTCAAACCGGATTTGATAATAGAGTTTTTTTTTATTCTTACGGGTTGGTCCCGGCCAAATATACCGTCCATGAAATATCGAGACATTTTTCACTGGGCAATCAATTGTTTTCAATTTTGTCCTATATGTTTCTGCATGGTGGTTTTCTGCATTTTATTGGGAATATGTGGTCCTTATATATTTTTGGAGATAATGTTGAAGAATATTTCGGCTCGTTGAGATTTTTAGGGTTTTATTTAATTTGCGGCATTATTTCAGGGTTGGCCCATTTTTTTTTAAATCCTGTATCCATGGTACCGACAATCGGTGCAAGCGGGGCAATTGCCGGTGTAATGGGGGCTTATTTCCTGTTGTATCCAAAATCACAGATTTTAACGCTTATCCCTATCATCATTATTCCATGGTTTGTTGAAATACCTGCCTTTATTTTTCTTGGTGTCTGGTTTCTGATTCAGTTTCTAAATGCAGCCGGTGCAGGTGCTGGATCGGGTATTGCCTGGTGGGCACATATCGGGGGATTTATAGCAGGACTTTTATTAGTCAAACTGAACAAAAAACTACCCGAAACAGGCACAGGAAAGAAAATTAGTCAATTCACTGCCAGAAAGCGATCGCCAAAACTTCAAATGATTGTAGCAAAGGCAAGAGCAGACAGTCCTGATCTTTATGGGAATATTGAGATCACATCCATTGAGGCCAGTGGTGGTACAAATAAGATGGTGACGATTCCCTGGGGATTTTATAAACCTTTGTACAGGGTCAAAATTCCTCCCGGAGTGAAACCGGGAACCCGGTTAAGGCTTTTGGGGATGGGTAAATCCGTCCCTGGTGGATTAAAAGGAGATATGTATCTTACGGTGAATGTTAAAAATGCTGTTTAAAAAAATCATAAAAATAATGGTCTGGCTGTGTCTTGTATTTACAATTGTATGTCTTTTTTTCTTTATCAATCTTCCCAATATTGTGGAGTCACAGATTGAAAAACGGCTGCCTCAATTTTTAAATCCAAATGATATTGAATTTAGGATTCAAAAATTGGGGTTTTTCAATACTTTGGTTTCCAAAAT
>QMMT01000590.1 GCA_003647385.1 Deltaproteobacteria bacterium | reverse complement strand
TTCAATAAGAATTCATGCTGTGAAGCATACGAGATAAGGCCTGCAAGATGTCGAATTTATGGAGCACATAAATTTTCTAAAGACAAACAGGAGATTCAGAACCTGCTGCTTGAACTTTCCCAAACCCTGTTCCTTGCCTTTTCAGGAAAATTTCAGCCGGATATGAATTTTTCATTTTCCATAGCAGACACAATTTCAGGAAAATTTGTTCAAAAATGTTTTCACTATATGTCTGATATTGAAAGAGAGAAAAAAGCAATGAAAAAAATGATCACACAAGAGATGACAAAATAATGCAGAATAAAGCAATGAATTTTTTTCACCTTTTTTTGAAGGTGAATCGTATGATTACCTCAACATTTGACCCTGAAATAGTATTGGATGTGATTGTACAAAATGTGCCTGAAGTTATAGGGGTTGATGCTGCAACCATAAGACTTATTGACCCGGCAGGTAAAAAGCTTTTGCTTGTTGCTTCCTACGGGCTCAGTCAGGAATATCTAAACCGCGGCTGCATAGATGCTGAATTAAGTGTTACCAAAGCTTTGTCGGGGACACCTGTTGCTATCCATGATGCGCTTTCATACCCCCATATTCAATATCCTGAAGCCATAAAAAAAGAGGGAATAAAAAGCCTTTTAATTGCTCCTATTATAGTGAAAACCAAGGTTACCGGAGTTTTGAGGCTACTCACAAAAAAACCGCGGATATTTAAAAGCAGTGAAATTGAATTTATTGCAGCTTTGGCAGAGCAATGCGGTATTGCCATTGAAAATGCCAGGGTTTATGAGGAACAGAACCGCCAGATAAGCTATCTTAAAAGCCTTGAAGAGATTGGCAGGGTTATAAACTCCACCTTTCAACTAAAAGAGGTTCTTGATTTCATTGTTACTAAAATTCCAGAAGTCATGGATCTGAAAGGATGTACTATCAGGCTTCTTGATCCTGTGAAAGGCCATTTAGACCTGGTAGCTGCTTCTGGTTTAAGTGAAAAATATCTCAGCAGAGGATGCATTGATGACGAGCTTAGCACTCAACAGGCATTGAAAGGTGAACCCGTGATCATTCATGATGCTGCCAGTGACCCGAGGATAGCCTATCAGGATAATGCCAAAAAAGAGGGTGTGGCCAGTATTCTCGCTGTTGCCATTGTAGTAAAAAAAAGAGTTATAGGGGTGCTTAGGCTTCTGACCTCTGAAAAACGCAACTTTTCAGATGCCCAGATCAATTTTGCAACAGCAATTGCAGAGCAGGGAGGCATTGCCATCCAGAATGCAAAAAGTTACAGCAAAATTACTAAACTCATAACAGAACTGGAACAGCATGAGGATTTTCTCCAGATGGTTATTGACAGCCTCCAGGCCGAGCTGCTCGTAATAGACATTGATCATCATATTATAATGGTCAACCATGCTTTTCTCAAAAACAATAATTTAAAAGAAAATGACATTGTGGGTAGAACCTACAAAGAGATTCTTGCTGTTTGCAACTTAGATGACTGTCCCTTAAAACGTATTGAAAACGGAAAACAAACATCTGTCTGTCTGAGACAGATTAAGGATGGTGATAAAGAAAGATACCTCGAAGAGATGGCCACTCCTGTTTCAGCCTTTGGCAAAGAAAAAGGAACGGGATTTATTATTATAACCATAAGGGATGTGACAGATCATATTCAGCTTAAAGAAGAGCACAGAACAAAGGAACGGCTCCAGGGAGTGCTGGAAATGGCAGGAGCAGCAGCTCATGAATTGAATACACCAATATTTTCAGCACTGGGAACAGCACAATTGGTACTTGATGATTTAAAAGATCAACAATTGCAGGATGATCTTAAGACCATCATAAAAAACCTTAATACCGTGTCAGAGCTCACAAAAAAAATGACCCAGATTACCAAATACGAGGCTAAAGAATATGTGGGCGACACAAAAATTGTTGATATTCAAAAAGCTTCTGAAACAGATCATTAAAGGATTTGCATAATACGAATTAAAGGCATCTTTTTAGCATTCAGATTTTGGCCTTGCAAAAAAAGAGTTCAAATTGTAATGGTGTGACAGTTTTATAAAAATTAATTATTAATGGAAGTCATAATACTAATTCTGTAACGGAAAAAATATGAAAATACTCCTTAATATTATCTTCATACTCATGTTTTCTGCAGCAAATGTCTGTTCAGAACAACCTGATGCAAAGATGAAAATGGTTCAGGCTGTCATGTGTGAATCCATTGACAATTTTAAACCGGTGAACCCAGGAGTTGTCTTTTCAATATCCTCAGGAGAAGTTTACTGTTTTTCAGAATTTGATCCGGTCTTTGAAAAAACCCATGTACTGCACCAATGGTATAAAAAGGACAAACTGATTTTCACCATGCACCTTACCCTTTCTCCTCCAAAATGGTCATCTTTCAGCAGGATTCAGATAAGGGACGCTGATAAGGGTCCCTGGCGTGTTGAAATACACAATACAAATGATATACTTTTACAAACCTTAAGATTCAGTATAACAGACTGATTAATCATGGAATCTCTTCTCTATTTTTTTTCTGGATTTCGCTGGCAGGATA
>QMMT01000589.1 GCA_003647385.1 Deltaproteobacteria bacterium | reverse complement strand
GGGCTTAAGTATAGCCAAACAGATTACAGCAGAACACCATTGCACACTTAAAGTAAAAAACAGGCCAGGGCATGGGGTAACTTTTACTATAACCACGGATAGCCTGGGAGGTGAATAAATGAAACTGACCATTTTAATTGTTGATGATGAAATAGAAATCGTCAAGACCTTAACAAGATTTCTGGAGATTGATGACCGTTTTATTATTAAAAGCACTATAAATCCTATAGAAGCTCTGAACATAGTTAAAAAGGAAAAAATTCATATTTTATTAACCGATATAATGATGCCGGAGATGGATGGTATTGATTTGCTGACCCAAGTGAAATCTGTTGACGGCCTTACCCAGGTCATCATGATGACCGCATTTTCGACAGTAAGCAAGGTAGTGACCTGCCTTGGAAGAGGGGCCAATGATTATATTTTAAAACCATT
This sequence comes from Deltaproteobacteria bacterium, assembly GCA_003647385.1. GTDB lineage: Bacteria > Desulfobacterota > Desulfobacteria > Desulfobacterales > Desulfobacteraceae > Desulfobacula. The sequence continues at coordinate 2,135 of QMMT01000589.1, read as the reverse complement.
TGATAATCTGGAAGATGTACAGACAATAATTGATCTTAGTGCATCCAAAATTGAACGTTGGACGCGGGTACTGCTTCAAAGCAAGCACCGCGAAATAAAATAAAAATATTTTAATTTAGGATGGAAAATATGACAATTGATTTATCAGACCTTAATGGACAAAACAGAGAGGATAAAATTGCGGTTATTGATAAAATACGGGAACAAAAATCAATTCCTTCTCTTGATGCACTTATTTGTCATCTAAAGGAAGAGACAGACCAGTCGATCAAGGAGAAGATTGTGCTGGTTATCGATGAACTACTGCCACAAGCCGGAGCAGACAGTATTGGAAATATGATTCGCTCCGAAGATGCCTTTACCAGAAACTGCGCTGTTGAAGCCATGAAAAAAGCAGATGACAGCATAGTGCCTGTTTTAAGCGAACTCTCCGTTGACAGTGACCGGGATGTCCGTAAGTTTGCCATTGATGCCCTGACCACCCGGGACACCCCTGAAGTAAGATCTATTTTAAGAGACAGATTAGAGGATTCGGACCCCAATGTCGTATATACAGCAGTGGAATACTTGGGTACTCTGAAGGACATTGAATCAAAAATTTCCATTGAGCGTATTGCCATGAATGCAGAAAATAATCCCATGCTTTTTTGCTCCTGCCTGGAAGCGCTTGCTAAAATAGCGACACCACCCTGTAATATGGATTTGATCACCTATTGTAAAAAAGTAGGGGAAAATTCACTTTTCAGATATTCGATTTTAAAATATATGGGCTCCTGTGCTTCCTATGAAATTGTTGAATCCTATATTCTTGATCTCCAGGGGCAGTCCGGCGAGGTTTTTGCTAAAGAAATCATAGATACCATGGAGACCATATGCCTCAGAGAGCCGGACATAGTTATTCGGCCCAAATTAAAAGAAGTTTTGAAAAGGTTAATTTTTTCAGTTGAAACCGGAGAAAATCGATATGAACTTGCCAAACTGCTGGCTGACAATCGTGATGTTGAAGAGACCAGGGCTGCAGCCAGGCTGGATCTGAAAAGCAATGATGCCCTGGTCGTTTTGGCCGCCATTGAAATTTTAAGCAAATATGGTCAGAGGTCAGATATTACTGCCATGGAAAAACTGGCAGAAGAGACAGATTCTGATGAAATATTAGAAGCCATTGGCGATGCAGTGGAGAAAATTGGAGATCGAATCCTATGAATCTGAGCATGAAAAATTTTATGACCTTCAGGAACCTTGTGTATGATCGTTGCGGAATAAACTTTGAGTCAAAAAAAATATATTTTGTAAAAAAAAGACTGATTTCCCGAATGGAAGCCCTGGAGATTGCAACAGTGGAGGATTATCTTCGCTATCTTAAGTTCCGTGATCCAAAAAGGACTGAGTTCCAGGAATTGTTAAATCTTTTAACCACAAATGAAACCTACATGTTCCGGGAATTTGACCAGCTGGCCGTGTTTGCAGAAGATTGCCTTGAAGAGGTTTGTGAAAAAAAGAAAAAACTGGGCAACAACCAGATTCGGATATGGTGTGCGGGATGCTCCACCGGGGAGGAGGCCTACACCCTGGCCATTATTCTCATGGAAATGCTCGAGCCATTGAGTGACTGGAATATCAAAATTACTGCAACGGATATTGACACCAAAGTATTGTCCATGGCCCAAAAAGGTGAGTATTCTTCCCGGGCAGTTAAAGATGTACCCGACGAATATCTGGAACAATATCTTCGAATTACGGGTGGCAGTTTTGCTGTAAAAAGTATTGTAAAAAAACATATCACTTTTACACACCTCAATTTGATGGATACAAATCAACTCAAATCAGCAGGACTATTTGATTTTGTTTTTTGCAGAAACGTATTGATCTATTTTGATGAAGCCAGTCGAAAAGAAGTTGTCAGTCAATTTTATGAACATCTTGATCCTGGCGGATTTGTGTTCCTTGGCCACTCTGAGTCAATCGGGCGAATTTCATCATCCTTTACCCTTCGTAAGATGGGCGGGATGATTATGTATCAAAAAAACTAATTTAATTATTAAACGGAGGGTTCCCATGGCCCGTTTGCTAAAAAAGAAAGCAACATCAGAAATTAAACCTGCTCAGGAAAGCAGGCAAAAAGTAATACTGCTTGC
>QMMT01000588.1 GCA_003647385.1 Deltaproteobacteria bacterium | reverse complement strand
TTTTTAATCCGTCCCAGTTCCTGTTCTGTTTCAATTTCTGTATCCTTTTCAAGATTTTTTATGTAAAAACCATCGACAACCTGATCAACCTTTGTGGAGATCATGGCCGCATGAATATTTGCATGGCTTTGGTAGAGTGCATTTGTAATGGAAAACAAAAGACCTGGAAAATCATAGGTAAAGACCTCTATAATGGTAAAAAAACTGGATGTTTCATTATCAATTTTAATGGAATTTGATCTGGCCTTTTTCCCGTAAGATGCTTTGATTTTTTTGGGAATTTTATTGACGGCTTCATCCAGGAAATGGTCGTCACCAAGGGCATGAATCAAATCTTTCTCTGCTTTTTCCCACTTCTCCCTTTCAAACAGTTTATCTTTTGGCTGTTTAACTTTAAAAATATCCAGCACATGTTCTGAACTGAATGCATATGCCTGGGAACCGACAATATTCAACTCATTTATAAAGAAAACTCCTGCAATTTTTGAATAAATACCCGGTCTGTCTTTTGCGCAGATAGCTACACTGCGGATATTTGAGTTTTTTTCCTTTGATATCTGCCAGGTAAAATCCTTATCTCCAAGATTGTTAAAAAGATTTATATGGTTAATAATGTCATGGATCGGCATATAGAGCAGATATCTTCGGGACATGGATTCAAGCTGACTGGATATCTCATCACTGTTCCACTTTTCTCTTGTAAGTTTTAAAACTGTGTTTTTCTTTTTTTTAATAAGCTTATTGGTTTTTCTGGATGCCAGCTCTCCTTTTCTAAGAATTCCCATGGTTTTTAAGAACAGATCTCTTAAAAGATTCTCTGTCCATTTATTCCATGCTTTTGGTCCTGTTGCCTTGGAATCAGCCACAGTCAGAAGATAAAGCATGCGCAGTAACTTTATTTTACCAATTTTATTAGCCATGAATACTGCAGTTTCTTCATCACTGATATCTCTTCTTGTAGCCGTTTTTATTAAAAGCAGATGGTTATTAATTAAAAACAGGACATCTTGAATTTGTGTCCTGTTAAAACCAAAGCGTTTTAAAATCGGATGCGCTATTCTGGCTCCTTTTTTTGAATGCTCTTTACCAGGATCTGATTTGCCGATATCATGCAGCAGAGCAGCAAAAGTCAGAACATGTCTGTCCCTTACTTCCTTAAAGACAAAGGAGTAAAGTGTGTCCACAGGTGTGTCATTGTTTTTCCTGAAACTGTTAATGATCTGAACACTTCTTATGGAATGCTTATCCACTGGAAACAGATGATAATGGTTAAATTGAATCTTGTTAACAATGGCAGAGAACTCCGGAATAAATTTCTCCAGCAGACCTGTTGTCAGCATTACATTAAGAACATTAAATTCCCAATAAGAGAGGGATAAAATTTTTTTAAATATTTTGATAGAACGAAAATCGTTTATTAGAACATCGTCCACAAGGTGTATGAACTCCGAAACCGTTCTCCTGGCCTCAATTGAGAGGGAAATTTTTCTTATGCCACTTTCAAGAAAAATTTTTAATAAAAGCTGCGGCTCCTGCATTATGGCTATAGTGTTGGAAAAACAGAGTCTTCTTCTGATAATGATTAAACCATCTGTTTTTGTGGGCAAAGGCTTAGAGTGCTCTTTTTTAATACAGAGATTGCTTAAGATATCCTCAAAAGTAATCTGATTAATCTGTTTTAAAAAATCCATTTTAGCGTGAAGATCACCCAGAAAATGCTCAACAGCAAGTTGGTTGTCCTTTGATTCATATCCGAGAAGGCTTGCAATCTCAGTCTGATATTCAAAATGAAGGGTGTCGCATTTTCGTTTTATAAGATAGTGTAAAAAATTTCTGGTTTTCCATATATGGTTTAAAGATTTCTCCAGGGTTAGATATTCAAAATAGGATAAAAAACCATAATACTCCAGACCTCTTCTCGACTTTATGTTGGATTTAATTTTTGCATACCATAAAAGAGTGTGATAATCCCGCAGGCCTCCAAAACCTGATTTCACGTCCGGAGCAATACGATAGGTTGAATCTCCAAAATCAAAATGTCTCTTTTCGCCATGTTCAAACAGGTAATTCAGAGTGCTTTTAAGGTGTTTTTCAGAGAGGTCAGTCCTGAATTGCTCCATAAAGGTTGTATAAATCAGTGATGCACCGCAGATAAATCTTGCATCCAATATAGTAGTAAGGATATCAAACCGTTCAAAAGCCATTGACAGGCATTCTTTAACACTTCTAACTGCATATCCAACTTCAAACCGGGCATCCCACAGAGGGTAAAGCAGCTCTTGAATTAAAGTTTCAACTTCCGGTGGAACACTGTTTTTAAACAAAATCAGAAGATCGATGTCAGAATGAATGCACTGCTCTTTCCTGCCATAACCGCCAAGAGCAATGACAGCAAATGGAGATCCATTAATGGTCATATCCCTTGCAGCAAAACTTTTTTCAAACATGGTAAAAAAGTATTCATCAATAAGGGATGCATGTTTCTCAAGAAAATCAGGTTCGTCTCCATAAAGAAACCGCTTTATCAGATCTTCTCTTTTTTTGATTAATATGTCAGCGCTTGTTTTATTC
>QMMT01000587.1 GCA_003647385.1 Deltaproteobacteria bacterium | reverse complement strand
GCTTAACACAATGATGGCAGGACCGCTGTCTTTCCAGCGGTCCTGCCATCATTGTGTTAAGCGGAGCAACCTACCTTAGCCTGCTGGTCATTCATAAGTTGTTAAAATAACGAAAACCAGTTAAAAAATTAAAAACATAGATATTTTACCCTGAATATCTGTTAAAGTACGCAAATTTGAATTTGAGAGAGTCACCCATGTTTAAAAAATTAAAATTTATTATTTACACTCGGCCTTTTATTTTTTTTGCCTATTACATTATCCAGATTTACAGCATGACCTTCAGGCTCAAGATTGAAAATGAAGAACGCTGGCAAAAACTTCGGGAACAGGAACAGGGGACTCCCATTATTTTGTGCGCGTGGCACCAGCAATTTTTTTCAGCCATCCGCCATTTCAAAACCTATTCCAGATACAATCCCGGCTTGATGATCAGCCAGAGCAAAGATGGGGATCTGATTTCAGGTGTGGCCAAAAAAACCGGCTGGCATACGCCAAGAGGTTCCTCTTCACGGGGGGGGAAACAAGCCATGAACATGATGATCACCCATTTAAAGACATATGGGCTTGGTGCCCATATCCTTGATGGCCCAACCGGTCCCATCGGCAGGGTTAAGGCCGGTATCATTAAGATGGCCCATGAGGCAGATGCGGTTGTGGTTCCCCTTTATACCTCGGCTGAGCATGCCTGGTTTTTTAATTCCTGGGATAGATTCATGCTGCCCAAACCTTTTTCACGGGTCACCATCACCTTTGGCCGGGAAATCCGACTTGAATCATCCAATGACGAGGATATTTTTGAACACCAGCGCCAAACACTTGAAAACGTAATGAGACCCGGACTAATCCTATAGACTTTTGCGACCGCTGAGTGCAAAAAAGCAAAAGGAACTGTCAAGCAGATACCAGAAGGCTCCTGCCGCCTTTTTTTGAAGGGCTGCCCAAAATTGTTAATCCGATATTTTTAATATCCTGTGTTAATTTTTGAAAATGCGTTTTTGACACATGGAAAATGGGTTCAACAATAAGACATTTCCCATCCTTTTTCAAAAACGTTTTAATTTCCCGCATAAATCTGTTGGGGTCTGGTGTCTCATGAAGCATATAGAACAAAAGAACAAAATCCGCGGCTACAGAAGGGTCAAGGTCAATTCGATCCTGGGGGCAGGCATGGAGCCTTATCCGATTGGAAAGGCCTTGTTTTTTAGCCTTTTCCCCAACTTTCTCAAGCATCTGAGGCTGTAGATCCACTGAAATGACACGGCCGGTTTCCCCGACCATCTTAGCCATATCAATGGAAAAATATCCGGGTCCGCAGCCCAGATCTACAATGGTATCCCCCTCTTTAATATATTCGCCCACAATTTTTTTGGGATTCTGGATGAGCCGCCGAAAAAAGTTATCCAGGAAAAAAGACCGTTCATGGCTACAGATATCGCCTTTATACGCTTTGTTATACATATTCAACTCCTCAATTAGTGTTTATAAGCTAAACGCTTTGATTAAAAAAACTTATTCTCTGAACTGAACTCTTCGTTTCAAAAAGTCTTCGACTCTTTCCAGAAAATGAATGATAATATCACTTTCTTCGGCGTTAAGTTCTTCCATATATTTTAAAAATCCGCCATCCATTGTTTCATGCCAGTGCTTATGGGCCCAGAAAGCGGTAGACCCTTTTGCAGTCAACATTACAATTGATCTTGATAAATTTTCTGGATCTGTTTTCTTAAACGAAAGCCCTTTTTTCTCAAGCCTTTTCAAACTTTGTGAAACAGCTCCTTTTGTTATCCCAAGATATCTTCCAATGTCTGTAACACTCAGATTTTCATTATCGCCGATAATTTCGATCAAATGAATTTCAGAATGCGAAAGAAGCTCTTTTGTACCAAATTTTTTAGGTATCTTTTCAAGTTTCTGATCAAGCGCCATTATGGATTGAAACTTTCCGTGCATTATGAGATTCTCTTTTTTCATAGTTCATAGTGTATATAAACTAAACACTCTTGTCAAGAAAAATTTATCTGCTATAATAAAAAATTAATTTATCTGATGCTGGAAATTTATGGGACAGATTCAGCAAAAAATGCTATTCTGAGATGTGTCAAAATCATTTCAGAAAATATTGTCTGACATTACAAACAATAGACGCTATCTATAAGTATGTTTTCAGGAGGCATGGCATGAATAAAAAATTAAGCCGCAGAGATTTTATTAAGCTCCAGGCCAAGAGCGGTTTGTTTCTGGCAACCACAGCCAGCGGTCTTTTTTTACCCAAATTTAGTCTTGCCGCGGTAACACCTGATATTGGTGTTGCCACAGGCAAAGCCGTAGCTGCCACAAGAGCGGCAGTTGACTTGATCGGGGGTATTAAAAGCGTGGTTAAAAAGGGCCAACGGGTACTGATAAAACCAAATATGAGTTTTGCAAGATCGCCTGAAGCAGCTTCCAACACCCATCCGGACGTGGTGAAGACTGTGGCTGCCTTGTGCAAGGAAGCCGGAGCATCCAGAGTCATGATCCTGGATCATACACTGGCACCGGGAAAAATTTGCCTTCAAACATCAGGTATTGGT
>QMMT01000586.1 GCA_003647385.1 Deltaproteobacteria bacterium | reverse complement strand
GATAATTGGTGTATTGTTTTTTAGCGGAGATTTTAATGAAACCCTATCTTTGAACTTTAGTTTTAGACTGCTAAAGGATGCAAATGCTGTTGTTGGTCGGCCTTTGACCCCTGGAAGTGTGGCGGGTGTTAAGAGAAGAACCCGCAGAAGAACTGCTGCTGTTACAGCTGCTGCAACAACACCGGTTGTCGTGGTGGCACCCGCACCGGTCGTGGTCACACCTGCGCCGACAACGGTGGTGATTGGAACAACAATTTCCGCATTACCCGGGGGGTGTACTACGGTAACTTCTGGTGGGGCAACCTATCATTCATGCGGTGGGGTCTATTATAAACCTGCCTTTCAATCAGACAAAGTGGTTTATGTGGTCGTTGAGAAGCCTCAATGAATTTTTACCCCTTTTGGGGTATGGTAATTTCCAAGCCGAGGTTTTATACTATGAACATTCATTTATTTTAAAGTAAATTGCTTTAAAAAAGATACAGTGAATCATATAGAATAGAGGTAGACTTAACCAGACAACCTCTTTCCTATTTACATCAATTAACATAGAGGGGAAGGTATTTATGCGACTTAATAAATTTGACAAAAAACCAATGTATATTATTAAACTCACCATTTTATTAACGGTGATGTCGTTCATGGTTCTACCAGCTTCTTCTATAGCTGCAGACAAAAAGTTAACCGACTCTGCTCTAGAAGATACAGCTATAGCAATAGCAACAGTTACCCAGATCGATCAGGTCAGCAGAGAGATTACACTCAAGGATGAGGACGGTGGAAAAACAACATTTGTAGCCGGCCCCGAAATTCGGAATTTTGCACAGATCAAGCGTGGTGATCAGGTTATGGCCCAGTATTTTAACGCCTTCGCCATTGCCCTGGAACCTGAAGGCAGCGGTGCTGTTGGTCGAATTGACAAGATCATCGCCGCCCGGGCAGAAGAAGGGGAAAAACCCGGGATGGCCATTGGGCAGATAACAACTGCAACCGGTGTTGTGGAAGCCATTGATATTCAAAACAGGACTGTAACCTTTAAGGGAGTTGCAGCCACCTTGACCCTGGAAGTGGCCGAAGAAGTTGACCTGTCAAAGATTAAAACCGGAGAAAAAGTAGAAGCGGCATTTGTTTCGTTTTATGCTATAACGCTTGAACCAGCCCCGGAAGTGTCAGGAACCATTGCTTTGAAAACCACCGCTGTCGCCGTTGGCATAGGGTTTGAGTGGGGCGAAGGTACCCTGACTATGCACAATGGTTCTACCCATACATTCAAGCTCAAAGGTTTGTCTCTGATTGATATCGGCGTTACCAAAATTGAAGCCACAGGTAAAGTCTATAATCTTGTTGAGGCCGGCGATCTTGAAGGGAAATACATGTCCGGTGAGGCCGGAGCGACACTTTTTGCCGGTGGTTCTGCAACGGCCATGAAAAACAGTAAAGGTGTGGTCATTAAGCTTAAGTCAACGCAAAAAGGTCTTAAACTGACCCTGGCTCCCGAGGGCCTGTCCATTACAGAGGTCAAATAATTATTACAAATGCGTTAAAAATCACTTTGATGAATTAGAATAGGGATAGTATGATACCGCAGTGGTGCGGATCTATAAAAGGAAAGATGGTCGCATGGAGATAAAAAAGACTGTTTTAATTGCGGGGCTTGCAGTTGTTTGTCTTTTCCTGTCGTTACCTGTTCATGCTGATTATAAAGGTCATCATGCGACAGGAGGCTGGGGGTTGCAGTCAGGTACGCAGTCACCCTCTCCCGGCAGTTTCCTTTTTTCACCAAACTATTCCAGGTATTGCGCCGACAAACTGGTTGATCACAACGGCAACGATATAAATCTGAGTGGAGAAGACCAGGAGCTGACTGTCAACTCGGTGGGATTATTCGGCTGGTGGGTAAGCAACGCTACAATTTTTGGGGCAAACTGGGGTATGGCAGCCACTATCTTTGCCTCGGACAACTCCATTGAGTATGCCGGTTTTGATTATGAGAAAAATTTTGACCTTGCCGATATCTTTATTCAGCCTGTCAACCTGGGATGGCATCTGAAACAGGCCGATTTCATGGTGACTTATGGAGTGTATCTGCCAACCGGTAAGTATGATGCAGGCGGCGATGACAATACCGGAATGGGAATGTGGACCCATGAGTTTGGTGCAGGCATAACGTATTATTTTGACCCGGACAAGAAATGGCATATCTCCGCAATGGGCTATTTTGAAATCCATTCGGAAAAAAAGGATTCGGATACACAGGTTGGAAATATTCTGACCCTTGAAGGCGGTTTCGGTCGGTCGTGGTATGACGGTGCGCTTACCGCAGGTATTGCCTATTATGGCCAGTGGAAACTGAGCAGTGATTCTGTTGGAGGTTTAAAAAATATTGATCCCCGATTCCCGTCGTCAATTGATTTGAACAAGTCGCAGCTCTACGGATTGGGACCGGAAATCAATGTTCCCATCTTTATTGATAAAAAGCTTTTTTGCGTGATCACTGGCCGCTACCAGTGGGAATTTGCCGCCCGCTCTACCCTCGAAGGGCAGAATTTTAATATGTATTTGAACTTCCTATGGT
>QMMT01000585.1 GCA_003647385.1 Deltaproteobacteria bacterium | reverse complement strand
GGTTAGACCATTATTATTATATCCACTATTAGATGTCAACCAGTGTGGGAAAATATTAAACCTTAAGCTAAATAGGTAAAAAAACTTGACTTTTTGCACTATTCATAGTTAATCAGAGCATTGAAAGGGTACAAATTATTGAAAAAGGGTGTTTAAATGCTCATATTAGCCAATTTTTTTGAAGCCATAGCCGTTGTTTTGGATTATGCGCTGACGTTTTATATGTGGATCGTTGTTGCCGGTGCGGTTTTGTCCTGGGTGAGCCCTGATCCTTACAATCCTATTGTACGGTTTATCAATATGGCAACCGAGCCTGTTTTTTATCAAATCAGAAAAAGGCTTCCCGTGAATTTCGGGGGGCTGGATATATCGCCTATTATAGTGATTTTAGTGATTATTTTTCTTCAGACATTTGTTGTGAACAGCCTTCACGGGCTGGCGCGCACAATCGTATAATGAAAGAAGAGGTATTCTTATGGGTATAACACCACTGGTTGTTAAACAAAAAGAGTTCACCACAAGATTCAGAGGGTTTGATGTTCAGGAAGTGGATTATTTTCTTGAAGATGTGACAAAAGAACTGGATAATTTGAATCATACGATTCAAAGTCTTCACGAAGAAAATCACCGGTTGAATCTGGAAAATCAGGGCTATAGAAAAAGAGAAAATTCTATGAAAAATGCCATGATCCAGTCCCAGAAAGTTCTGGATCAGATGAAGGAAAATGCTCAAAAATCTTCACAAGTGATTATAGCCAATGCAGAAGTTGAAGCGGAAAAGATGTTAAACAGGGCGCACAAGAGGCTTTCACAACTGCATAGTGATATTATTGAGCTGAAACGTCAACGGATTCAGCTTGAAATGCAAATTAGTGCCGTACTTGAATCCCACTCTAAAATGCTTGAGATGACAAAGGAAGAAAATAAGGTTGCAGACGAAACTGATTCTACCTTGAAGTTTATCAAACAAGCATAACGTATCAACTGAATTATTAACGAAAAAAGGTATGGAAAATGGCTGAAATTGATGCTTTTTTTAAGCTGATGCATGAACAGGGTGCTTCCGACCTCCACCTGGCCTCAGGCCAACAACCGGCATTAAGGCTTCACGGCGATATTGAACGTATTAAATACGATACGCTGACCAGTGATAAACTACGGAGACTTTTATATGAAATAACATCCCAGGAGAAGATTAAGGTTTTTGAAGAATCCGGGGATGTGGATTTCGGTTATGAGATTCCGGGACTGGCCAGGTACAGGGCCAATTATTTTATGCAAAAAAGTGGTATCTCGGCTGTTTTCCGTGAGATCCCATCGGAAATACTGACAGCAGAACAGCTGGGACTTCCGCCTGTTATTTCAAAACTGGCCGATCTTCCAAGGGGACTTGTCCTGGTCACAGGGCCAACCGGATCGGGTAAATCAACGACTCTGGCAGCGATTATTGATCACGCAAACCAAACTAGAAAAGATCATATTATCACTGTTGAAGACCCCATCGAGTTTGTGCACAGAAGCCAGAATTGTATTGTGAGCCACAGGGAAGTGGGATTGCATACACAGACGTTTGCATCCGCATTAAGGGGGGCTTTGCGTGAAGACCCTGACATTATTCTTGTGGGTGAGTTAAGGGATCTTGAAACCATTTCTCTTGCCATAGAAGCGGCCTCCACGGGTCATCTGGTGTTTGGCACCCTGCATACCTCCAGTGCAGCCAAAACCGTTGATAGAATTATTGAAGTATTTCCCTCCACTGAACAGGCCCAGATACGGTCTACATTGTCTGATGGCTTAAGAGCAATTATTGCTCAGACATTGTTTAAGAGGGTAGATAAAAAGGGCAGGTGCGCGGCCTTGGAAGTTCTTGTGGCAACACCTGCCGTACGAAACCTCATCCGGGAAGCCAAAACACATCAGATCCCCTCCATGATACAGACAGGAAAACAATATGGGATGCAACTGCTGGATGATGCGATTATGCAATTGTACCAAAAGGGGTGGATCAGCCCTGATGAAGCATACGGGAAGGCGAATAACAAGTCTTTATTCAGGCCGCTGTTGAAGAATCCGCCGGCTGATTTTACAGAAGCGTAACGTTTTTTTAATTGAATGTAAGAGGAAGATGGTATGAAAAAACAGCAGATTGACCATATCCTTTCCAAAATGATGGACTCTCAAAACAATGTTTCAGACTTGAATTTTACGCCGGGTAAACCGTTACAGGTGGAAAGTTCCGGGCAACTGGTCCCTGTAAAGATGGACCCGGACTTTAACATATTAACACCGTTTCAAACGGAAATCGTTGCCTTGAATTTAATGAATAATTCTCGTAAATTAACCGAGACACTGATTCGGGAAGGATCTTGTGATCTGTCCTATCAACTGGGGGACAAAGCCCGGTTCAGGGTGAATATATTTTCAAGGTCAGGCAAATATTCCATTGTTTTAAGAAAGCTTGAAACAAAAATTCCCACCATTGAGGATCTGAACCTTCCCCGTGCATTTCACACCATGGCAGAAGAGAGAAATGGTATTATTTTTGTTACCGGTGCCACAGGTTCTGGAAAATCAACATCACTTG
>QMMT01000584.1 GCA_003647385.1 Deltaproteobacteria bacterium | reverse complement strand
TTACCTTTGTGATACCTTCCACCGTGATGTCGGCAAGACCTAAAGTTTTATTAAATACACGATTGGCAATCAGAATGGTCTTGTTGGCAGTATCTTTGCCTTCAACATCATAGCTTGGGTCAGTTTCAGCGATCCCAAGTTTTTGAGCTTCTTTAAGTGCTGTATCATAGGCAGTGCCGTTATTTCGCATTTCAGAAAGGATATAATTGGTTGTGCCGTTAAGGATACCTTCGGCCAGGCTTACTCTTGTACCCGCAAGGCAGGTGATGCCGACATCCAGGGTTGGAAGCGCTGCCGCAGTGGCAGCGCTGATATGCAGACCGCAATTATTTTCCCGGGCTTTTTTAAAGACTTCTTTATAAAACAATACAAAAGGACCCTTGTTGGCACTGACAATTTCCATGCCTTTGTCAATGGCACCCAATATATGTCCCTTGGCAGCGCCCCCATCGATGAGGTCAGTCGGTGTCGCCTCAACTAAAACATCAGCATCCAGTTGAGTAATGACCTCAACGCCAGTAATCTCATCTTTGCCATAGGTTGAAAATGTCTGTACTTCATGGCCCTCTTTTACAAAATCAACCAAATCAGCAACGGGCAGACCTGAATTTGAATCCGCTATTGCCGCACCGTAACAATCCACTACCGCAGAAACGACTAAGCCTAAGCCATACTTTTCTTTAATCTCTTCATTCCGGTCAGCAATTAACTGCAAAAATTCTTTGCCAACTCCTCCGCAGCCTGTAAGGATAATTTTAACGGTCTTCATTATTTGTTTCCTTTTAAAACAAGTTCTTCATAGTCTTTAGTGTTGATAAAAACCTCAACGATTACAGGGCTATCAGCTGCAAAAGCATTTTTAAGCGCCTGGTCATACTCTTCAGCATTCCTGGCGGTGAATACGGGAACACCGAAAAGGGTATCCATTGATTTATAGCCACCGGCTGCATTATGCAGCTGTGTTCCATATCGATCATGGCCTTTTTTTTCCTGTTTGATACTAATCAGTGACAAGTGGGCATCGGTCATGAGAATAAACACGATACCGGCACCCAGACGCATGGCAGTCGCCATTTCACCGGCCATCATATAGAATCCTCCATCACCGACAACACAGCACACCTTCCGTTCAGGACAGCTGAGTTTGGCTGCAATGGCAGCAGGAATAGCAAAGCCCATGGAGGAACATCCGTTGGTCATCAACTGGCATTCCGGTGAATACGTCTGCCAGTGCTGCCCGATAAGGTGCAGATGTGCTCCGACGTCACAGGTCATAATACCATCTTCAGGCAGTATGGCTCTTAATCCATCCAGTACGTTTAATGGACCGAATTTTCCTTTAGGAGCAGTCAGCTGATAAAACATTTTTTCTTTTCGAACTGCAAGTTCTTTCAGGTCCCATTCTTTTTTCCCGCAATCCAAAGCCATTAAGATTTTCAATGAATGTTTCAAATTACCAGCAATATCGCAATCCAAGGTATAAATTTTTGTATCCAGATCGGCGGGAGCCGTGTCGATATGCACCAGGGGAACTTTTGGCATCCAGTCTTCGTAGTTCAATTCCACTGGATCATAACCAATGCCCACAACAAGGTCGGCCTGCTGGTGTGTTACTCCAACAAGGTTGCTCAGGGCATGTGCCAGTACTCCGGCGTAACAGGGATGATTTTCCGGCACCATTCCTTTTGCCATGGGGGTCAGTACCACCGGTACGTCGAATTTTTCAATGATTTTAATGATCATGGCACGAACATCTGCCCGTATCGAAGTAATTCCCAGGGCAATGATTGGTTTTTTTGCATCAGCAAATGCTGTTGCCATCTTATTTAGCACAGTAACATCAGCGGCGGGGATCTTATCCGGATTGAGAGGCTTTATCGTCTCACCACCAGACTCATTTACACCAATACCGGCAGGCAGACCGATATGTACCGGACCCGGAACTTCTGAAGTCGCAATCTGCATCGCTTTATAAAGCGTCTCTTTAACCTTGCCGGCCGCTATACGCGTACTCCATTTAGTTATGGGTTTGAAAAGCGTCTGGTGATCGATATTCATCTGCGAGGTTCTGTGCAGCATTTGATCGTTCATTTCATCGGAAAAGGCAAGCATGGGTGAACGGTCGAGGTAGCCGCCGCAAACACCGGTGGTCTGGTTGCAGGCACCGGGTCCGAATGTCCCAAAACAGGCCGCAACACTGCCGGTCAATCTCCAGCAGACATCCGCCATGAATCCGCCGCTGCCCTCGTTGCTGATCAGGATAAATTCCAGACCATCAACTTCATCGATGGCAGCCATATAATCTACCCAGTTGCCACTGGGCACCCCGAAAATATATTTTACGCCAAGTTCTTTTAACGTCTTTGCCATTACCTGGGCTACAGCTGCCATATCTGGTTCCTTATTTTTTTAAACCGACTATATTAGTTAAGTATACACCTGTAATAACAAGTATTGCTCCAATAATTAAAGAAGGTGTGAGGGGTTCTTTTAAAATTAAAAACGAAAGAACAATCGCACTGATGGGGACAAAGTTGATGAAGATACCAGCTTTTATAGGACCGATTTGTTTGATCCCTTCATAAT
>QMMT01000583.1 GCA_003647385.1 Deltaproteobacteria bacterium | reverse complement strand
GTATACAACAGATAGGTGGTACAGGACAAATTAAATATAATGAACTTGATGCGTTGATTATTGACAAGGATTATTTGCAGGTAAATATTTTATGGGGTGTCATACTTAAAAAACTAGCGCCGTATTCTGTGATTTGAATGACGCTTTCAATACCTGCGGCAAATTCATTTTTAAAGATAAATTTTGGTTCCACGGCAAAAACCATACCAGGTTTGAGAAGATCTTTTCTCTCTTTAGAGAGTATGGGGTTTTCTACAAGTTCAAGTCCTATGCTGTGTCCTATAAAAATGGACTTTACTCCTGGCAGGCCCAGGAACTGTTCTTCATAACCCAACTGCTTTGCAAACTGGACAGATTTTTCAAAAATATCACCCATGATTGCCCCGGGCTTCATCAGGGATAAAAGTCTATAAAGAATTTCTATGGACACTTTCGAAACATCCATGGCCTTTGGTTCCATGTCTCCTATGGCAAACATTCGAGTTTCATCCATATGATACCCGTTCAGGATGGTTCCAAAATCAATCAGGATAGCTTCGTTTTTCTGAATGATTTTTGCTCCGGCACCAAAGGGATGTGTAATAGAGGTCCCAACCCCACAGCAAGGCGTATCTACGGCTCCGGCAACCCCACCGCTTTTGCCGCTCAGCAAATGAAAAGGATAGCCCAGTGCACGGTAGTGTCTTATATTCAGTATACCCGAGTGTCCGAATTTTCTGGCAAAGGTTTCATATTCACCGCAAAATTCCATTTCTGAAATTCCCGGCCGAAGGTTTTTTTCAATATAAGAAAAGGTCTTTTCAGAAAGCCTTGCAGCGTTTTTAATCTGCTCAATTTCATAAGTGGATTTTATCTGTCTACAGATATTGATGACAAAAGTACAGTCAACAAAGGAGGTTGAGACAAACAGCTTTTGGAAAAAATGATAATCCCTGACCGGAACAACATCAAACGCAAGACCACATGTTTTGGGTAAGTTTTGGTAAAGATCTCTTATTTTTTCAGGAAGTTGTGTGACAGATGAAATTTGAAAAATATTTTTTAAACAGCTTTCTTCTCTTGCCCTTGGAAAATATCGCTTAACAAAAAGAATCGGCTCAAGATTAATATTAATATAAAGATAACAGTCCTGAGATGTCCCTGAAAAATAAAATATATCTGGTTTGTGTGTTAACAGGACAGCCGGAATATTTTGCTGCTCCATATTTTGTTTCAAAATATGAATTCTGTTTCTAAGTTCCTGTCCAGGCGTTTTCGGGAATTTTGTGATCATACTTTCAGCAGGCTGGTATGGTGAATCGAAGTCCATAAAATGAACGTACATGAAATATCCTTGGCGTTCAATGAAAAAATTGTTGATATCACATATTCATAGTTGACTTTGGACGCTTGAACCATCTATAGATAAAGATTGTAATTTTATTGATTAATTTTGGAGATAATAGATGAAAATACTTAAAATAGATCACCTTGGAATTGCTGTCTCAAGCATTGATGAAAAGAAGAATTTCTGGACAGATGCTTTGGGATTGAATTTAGAGGGAACAGAAACGGTTGAAGAGCAAAAAGTTACCACGGCTTTTTTACCCGTGGGTGAAAGCGAAGTGGAACTTTTGGAGTCCACATCCAAGGACGGCCCCATCGCCAAATATATTGAAAAAAGAGGTGAAGGAATTCAGCATGTGGCTTTCAGGGTTGAAAATATAGAGCAGGCCCTTTCCGAACTCAAGGAAAAAGGGATTGCCCTCATAGATCAAACTCCTCGTAAAGGTGCAGGTGGAGCCAAAATTGCATTTTTACACCCCAAGGCTACATCAGGAGTACTAGTTGAACTGTGTGAGAGATAATTTTTAATGTAAATAGTGCCTGGCCGAAAATTTTAACCGGAGGATAACCATGTCTCAAATGCCTGATCTCAATAGATGGGAAGAACTTGCCGCAAAGCAGCTTCGAGGTAAACCACTCGAATCTTTAACAAAGAAAACCATGGAAGGGATTGATGTCAAACCCTTATATACGGCAAAAGACCTTGAAAATGTGGAATTCATTAATAATCTGCCGGGATTCGAACCCTTTGTCAGGGGTCCCATGGCCACCATGTATGCCGGCCGCCCCTGGACCATTCGCCAGTATGCAGGATTCTCAACTGCTAAAGAATCCAATGCGTTTTATCGTAAAAATCTGGAAGGCGGACAAAAGGGATTGTCGGTTGCCTTTGATCTGGCCACCCACAGGGGGTATGATTCCGATCATCCAAGGGTTGCAGGCGATGTCGGAAAGGCAGGGGTTGCCATCGATTCCGTCGAAGATATGAAAATTTTGTTTGACAAGATTCCCCTGGATCAGATGTCTGTCTCCATGACTATGAATGGGGCAGTCCTTCCCATTCTTGCCGGATATATTGTTGCCGCCGAAGAACAGGGTGTTAAGCATGAGCAGCTCATGGGAACCATTCAAAATGATATTTTAAAAGAATATCTGACCCGGCATACCTATATTTACCCCCCAACGCCTTCCATGAGAATTATTTCCGATATCATTGGTTTTTGTACGGATCATATGCCAAAATTCAACAGCATCAGCATCAGCG
>QMMT01000582.1 GCA_003647385.1 Deltaproteobacteria bacterium | reverse complement strand
TAATATCGCCTTCTTCACCCTCACCGGTGCCACCGGTGGGTTCTCCCTCACCCTGTTCCTGATCCGGTTGAATATCATCATGGACAAATTTTTCTTCAACCGTTGTCGGGACGATGATAATCTTATCTTTCCCACCCGATCCGGGTTTGACAATTCTTCCGATACGAATCTTTCGTTTAAATCCGTCTTCTTCTCTTCTTCTGTCTCGTTCAAGGAGTTCATCAAGGGTTATCATTTATACTCACCTCCCTTAACTATTTATCGTCCTCTTGGCTGCAAAAATACTCAATAGTCTTCTGGGCACAGGTTCTGCAATACCCAAGTTTTTCATTCATGGTATAAATCATTCGGTCATAAAGTTTTTGATTTTCCTCGTTGGTCCTGTTGGCGAGTGCACCGATTAATGATCCCGCACCGGCTATATCTGATTTAAGTCGAACATCCGTGATGGCCTTGACCAGTTCCAGGTTATCCATAAAATCATAATTTGCATCAATGGAAAGCTTCTGGCCATAAATTTTTCTAATAGAATTTCTGAAAGAGGCCCTTTGCTCCTCGGTCTTCAAGCCAAGCCGCTCTTCAACGTTTTTAATATATCTTTCATCTATTTTAAGTGCCTTTAAATCACCGGTCTGGGGATCTTTATACTTCCACATCATGTCAGGGCCAAGATGTTCGGCATCAACACCAATAATCATATTGACATAATTCAGCACATCCTTTTTTATGGCCAACGGTTCATCCATATAGGCATTGAACATCTCGGTCATGATCCTTTCCCGATACAATCCCCTTGCAAGTTTCAAATCTTCCATGAATTTTGCCCGGTCAGAGGGTTCCTGAACATAGTCCATCACTGTTCTTTCAAGGGCATTAAAAATATCCAGCGCAAACATGCACTGGCCTTCATTGGTTTCAGAACTCTCCAGTAAAAGCTGTACTGCCCGGCCAAGGTTTCTCTGCCCCAGTCCCTTTTGTCCGAATCGCTTGGTGATATCCGTATCCCGGTTTAAAGAATCAATCAATTCTGCAAGGGTTTTAAGACTTTTTTCTCCTGCCACTTCCCCTGCTGCAAGCTTCATGGTTTCCACTGGAGTTAATTTGTCAGATCTTGGCAATCTTGTCAGGACGACACCGACTGAAGCTGCATAATTTAAGTTAGGATCCTGATGCAGGATTTTTGAATCAAGAGACCGCTTTGTATCCGTACCAATGGCATATTCTGTTAAGGTCTTTTGAATCTTGTAATCGGTATTATGTGCAACATAACAGATTCTGCACCTATCTATAATGGGTGCTTCTTCTCTTTCGGAAAGAAAGGTATCAAATTCAGAATTATTGCTTGTGGCAACAATTAATGTGTCTATGGGCCACTTGAACCCGTCCAGTTCAATGGTCCGATTTTGAATCACCCCGAGATAAACCTGAACCAGATCTTTCTTATTTTTATAAATTTCATCACTGAAATGGATACCGCCTCCGGCAACTCTAGCAAGCGCCCCTCTTCTCAGGTCAAACCGATAGGGATTGTTTGAATCGGAAATATGAAGCAGCCTTTGAATCGACTCCTCACCCATAAGGTCCACGGCAGAAGAAGTAATCTTGTCCTTGGCAGGATATTTGCCCGTTATGGTACCAAGGCTTTCAATTAAAGGAACCGGAACAATTTCAAGAAAAGAGAACATCTTAGTGATATTGTTATCTGTATACTCTCTAATTTGATTGAGTATATAAGCGGAACAGGCACCCAGAGGACGATATTTATCATATAAGGATTCTATCTGTTTGCCGGTAAGTTTAAAATTTTTAGAAAGGTACTCTTTTGATTGATCCTGAGTTTCACAAAGACTCATGGCCAGGATCATGGGATCTTCGTATGTCTGGGACTCAATAAAATTAATATTTCCATAACCACCTAACTGATCCAGATTATTAAAGCGGAATGTATACTTTCTATTTTGCGGAAGGGTTAAAAACTCCCTGTACCGGGCACAAAGATATTCCACAAGAAATGTTTTACCATTGCCGGGCTCCCCCACCAGCACAAATGCCATCTCTCTTGAAGATCCCCCTTCTGAAGCATCTTTCACAAATGAAACAAAGCTGTTTATTTCATCATACATCCCCACCAGATGCTTTTTGCCCTGGCTGAATATATCAAACTGATATGTTGTCTTCCCTTTAACGGTAATTTTCTGAATACCCGCATCAAGGATCATTCTGGAAACCCCCTGAAAGGCATCTTCAAATAATCGTTTTCCCTTTTTTACTGCATCAACATGATAGATTAAAGACTTTGGATTTGTTTTACCGGCCATTTTACCCTCCCTTGGGGCAGCAAGGAGGCTTATGCTGCCATTCAAAATTGGTTGGAATTCCCTTTGACTTTCTGCCAACGGCAGATGTTGCATAACTCTTTAGTTACTACGTTTGTGTTGATAAAACCAAGTAGAGCGAATTACGATTTAGAGGTAAAGTTATTTCAAATATAACAACATAAAAAAACAGTGTCAAATTTTTTACTAACTTTTAAGTTATTTTTTTGCGATACCTTGTTATAAACATAGTAAAGAACTATAGGGAGAAGTAAAG
>QMMT01000581.1 GCA_003647385.1 Deltaproteobacteria bacterium | reverse complement strand
TTAAAAAAGATGGGGTGGGAACAGCCGGTAATGCATCCCTTATCAGTGATGGTGCTGCAGCTGTGGTTGTCATGAGTGAGCAAAAGGCAAAGGAACTTGGGTGCACCATCATGGCCACCATCGGTGCCCAGGCATCCTATGGCATTGATATGAAATATGTGTTGATGGCACCTATTTATGCCATTCCCAAAGTGTTAAAAAAAGAAGGCCTTTCCATTTCAGATATTGATCTGTTTGAGATTAACGAAGCCTTTGCCGGGAGTTCATCAGGCATTAACAAGGTGTTGGAACTTGATCCTGAAAAAGTAAACGTTAATGGCGGCAGTGTTGCCTTAGGGCATCCCATTGGTGCATCCGGCGCCAGGGTCTTGACAACGCTGTTATATGAAATGGAAAAGCGGGATGTCAATAAAGGTCTTGCCTCTCTTTGCCTGGGCGGCGGAGAAGCTGTTGCGCTTGTTGTCAACAGGTGATATGAGACAGAACGATTAAAGGTGTACGTTGAACTAAACGTTTAGGATAGACATAAATTTAGGAGGAACAATGGAAGTAAAAAGATTTGGTGTCATCGGTTCCGGCCAGATGGGTAACGGTATTGCACAGGTTGTAGCAGCAAGTGGACTTGAAGTTGTCATGAGTGATATTAAAGAAGAATTTTGTACAAATGGGTTGGCTACCATTTCCAAAAATCTCGATCGGATGGTTAAAAAAGAAAAAATATCTGAAGCTGACAAGGCAGCCATCCTTGGCAGAATAACGACCACCACTGATTTAAAAGATATGGCGTCTGTGGACTTTGTCGTTGAAGCAGCTGTGGAAAGAGAAGACTTAAAATTTAAAATTTTTGAAGATCTTGATAAAATCTGCCCCCCTGAGGTGATTTTGTCCACCAACACATCTTCCATTCCCATTGGAAGAATAGCCGCCAGAACATCACGGCCGGATAAAGTTATCGGCATGCATTTTATGAACCCGGTTCCTGTGATGAAACTGGTTGAAGTTATTAAGGGGCTTGCCACATCAAAAGAAACATTTGATATTACGTGGAAACTGTGTGAAGACTTTGGGAAGACCCCTGCTGAGGCCAATGATTTCCCAGGCTTTATCGCAAACAGAATATTGATGCCCATGATCAATGAAGCCGTCTTCTGTCTCTACCAGAGTGTGGGTAAACCCGAGGATATTGATACCGTCATGCGGCTGGGTGCCAACCATCCCATGGGACCCCTTGCGTTAGCAGACCTTATCGGTCTTGATACCTGTCTCGCCATCATGGAGACATTGTATGACGGGTTTAAAGATTCTAAATACAGGGCCTGCCCCTTGTTGAGAAAATATGTGGAAGCCGGCTGGCTGGGCAGAAAGACAGGTAAAGGGTTCTATGACTACAAATGATTCAGTATGACCGGAGTATACCTGAAGCAGAGCAGCAATCAAGAATAACCATCTTCCAGGAAAGACTTTCGAAAAGCGATCTTGACGGTGCCCTGATTTTACAGAAAGCTGATATGTTTTACTATTCCGGAACTGCCCAGCAGGGATGGTTGTATATCCCTGACTCCGGCGAGCCTCTGCTGATGGTATTTAAAGATTTTCAACGGGCCAAACAAGAATCCGGAATAAACAGGGTTGTCTCCCTTGTAACTCCAAAAAAAATCCCGGAAACTCTTGCTGCATTCGGATATCCATTCCCAAAGACTTTGGGCCTTGAACTTGACGTATTATCAGCCAACCAGTATCTGCTATTTCAAGAAATATTTTCGGATTCAATCTTTGTTGATGTTTCAACAGACATAAGGCTGCAACGGGCAATAAAATCTGAGTATGAGATTGGTTTTATGCGGAAGGCTTCCAAAATGGCTGATAAAGTCGCCGCTAAAGTGCCTGATTTAATCGAGGAGGAAATGACTGAAATCAAGTTTGCAGGATTGCTTGAAGCCTATGCGAGAAGTCTTGGTCACCAGGGATTGATCCGGATGAGGATGTGGGACAATGACTTGTTTTATGGTCATATTATGGCAGGCCCGGGAGCAGCCGTACCAAGCTGCTTTGCCTCGCCCACCGGCGGCAGGGGGCTCAATCCCAGTATTGCCCAGGGACCGGGATTTAATACAATTAAAAGAAATGAACCCATCCTGGTGGATTATGTTTTTGCCTTAAATGGTTATATCAGTGATCATACAAGGATTTTTTGTTTTGGCAATCTGTCGGATGACCTTTTAAAAGCTCATGATGCCATGCTGGAAATTCAAAAGATGGTAAAACAAAAAGCAACTCCGGGGAGTATTACAGGAGAGCTGTACGATATGATGATATCTGAGGCCAATGCCAAAGGCTATAAAGATTATTTCATGGGAGCAGGCGAAAGAAGAATCCGGTTTACAGGTCATGGAATCGGTCTTGAACTGGATGAATTCCCCTTTATTGCCAAAGGTCAGACGCTTTGTCTTGAAAAAGGTATGGTCATTGCCCTGGAACCTAAAGCCGTCTTTCCGGGAAAAGGTGTGGTAGGGATAGAAAACTCATTTCTGGTAACAGACAATGGCCTTGAATCCCTTACGACATACAGTGATAAGATAACAATATTATAAC
>QMMT01000580.1 GCA_003647385.1 Deltaproteobacteria bacterium | reverse complement strand
CTATTACAATTTGACGCTTTCCTTTTTTACCATGCCTGTTGTAACCAAAAGCGCTCAGCTCATTACAGGTACCTTCAAAATAGCTGCTTGTTACATCATATAAAAAAAGCTATGACAGCAAATAACAGTTGGATTTTTCAAGATCCCCCGTCGTTAAGCCTTTTAGATTCAGCAATTATTTCTGATAAAGTATGCGTTTATTAAAAATACCGCTCATTTTCAAGATTATTGCGTGATCTGCCTGAATCATGGGTAAAAAACACCTTGATTCTTTCTGATTTTCTGATAAAGTATATGCAATATATTTAAATTGCGTATACTTTATCGAGAGGCAAATCAATGGATGAAAATGATGTACTCATTAAATTCCGGCAACAAAAAATCATGACCGTGGAGCAACTGATGCAAATTATCCGGTGTTCTGCAATAACAGTAAGGAGACGATTAAAAAAGTGGGACACTTTCACCAGTATAAATGAAAATGGACGTTACTACACACTGCCCCAGGTGCCTGAATTTGATGAAAACGGATTATGGAAATACAAAACTGTTTTTTTTTCTGCACATGGTAATCTTAAGCAGACAATTATTGAACTTGTCAGGCAATCCCCCACTGGTCTCAGTGCAGTTGATATCGCAAGTATCATTGAGATTCCATCAAACAGTTCTTATTTTTCACAAATTAAAAATTCAGATGGCATCAAGCGAAAAAAGTATAAAGGTAGATTTATTTACTTTTCAGATGTTGCTGATAAATATCAGTGGCAGAAAATGGCCAGAGATCATCAAAAAGAGGAGAGTTGGCCCACTGATGCACAAGCTATTGATATTCTGGTTCACTTGATAAAGAATCCCGATATTGCACCTGAACAACTCGCCATTGAAGCAGCTCCAGCTGGCAAGTGTTTTGATCACGTTATCATTAAGCAGTTTTTAAAATCCCATGATCTGTTAAAAAAAACTTTGGATATAGGGCAATAAAGAGCCTGTCTATATATGTAAATAAAATTACCGCGGGCCTTTGTTCACAAAATTTATTCCAGGATAAGCCAACAGTTTTCTTCTCTCCAGAGAGAAGTCATAATTTAAAAGTTCTCAAAAGTTTTAAAAAAACAGTGGTAACCCTGGGTATAGGGCATTTTTATGCCAGAGAGACGGTTTTGTTTGATCCTTCTGATAACACAGTATATCGAAGCCAACAGCTTCGTTCTCTTACCCCACACCGATGTACATATGGATATGATGTACTGGTTTTTGTTGGATACAGTCTTTTTGTGCATTGCCTGACGGAACAGCAAATTATTAAACAGCTGGCCCATAAAAATGTTGCTATCTCTCAGCGGGGGATTGGTTTTCTCGGGAAAAAATTTATCGCTTATCTTGCAATAGCTCATCAGCAGGCACAGCATCAATTAAATCAACTCATGTCAAAAAGAGGCGGCTATATCCTACATTTGGATGGCACATGTGAAGGGGACAGCCCACATCTTTTTACCGGAATGGATGGTATTGCGCAAATCGTATTGGATAATATCAAAATCCCATCGGAAAAAGCGGAATTGATCATCCCTTTTTTAAAAAATATGAAAGCACAATACGGTGATCCAATTGCTTTGGTCCATGATATGGGAAAAGGCATTTTATCAGCTGTATCGAAAGTGTTTGAGGACGTTCCGGATTTTATTTGTCATTTTCATTTTTTAAGGGACATCGGTAAAGATTTGTATGAGACAGAATATGCTAAAATCAGAACTCGTTTGAAAAAGCACAAGATTCGGGGATTACTTCGAGCAAAGGCAAAAGCATTAGAACCTCTCATTTGCAACGATATGCAGACCGCCACCAGCCTATTGGAAAGCATTTCTAAAGATAAGGCTGATCCAATTGCTTTAGACAAAATACCTGCTATTTCCTCATATGTCATGATTCATTGGGCTCTCGATACGACAAAACAGTTGGAAGGATACGGGTTTCCTTTTGATTGTCCTCATCTTGTTTTTTATCAGAGACTGAGAACCTTGTATGATTTGGTGGATACAGCCGATTCTGCACAATTTGACAAACGTTTTTTTAATCTTTGGAATCCCCTCAATAAAATCATCAACGATCAGCAGTTGAAAAGCTCTGCAATACAGATTGAAAAGAAAATAACGATTTTCAAACAACTGCGTGAGGCCTTATCCATAACTGTTTTATCGAACAGCAAAGGACTCAATGATGATGGGAAAGAAGCAGACATCAAAAGTATAGCGGGGAAAGTAAAGCTATTTTGTGACAATGTAATGGCCGATAAAAAACAGTCGCAAGAAAAATCATATAAGAAGATGATTAAACAAATTGATAAGTATTGGGACAAACTTTTTGCCGATCCAATTACTGTGAAGACTTCAAGCGATGAAATTCTGATCCAACCCCAGCGAACGAATAATATTTTGGAACGCTTTTTTCGAGAACTCAAACGCAGAAATCGAAAAAGAAGTGGCACAATATCGTTGAATAAAAGACTCAAATCAATGCTTGCGGATACACCGTTAATCAAGAATCTCGATAACCCTGAATATCTGCAGATAATCCTTGATGGTAATGACATTTT
>QMMT01000579.1 GCA_003647385.1 Deltaproteobacteria bacterium | reverse complement strand
TTTTTATTCAATTTGGGTTGTCTGTCAAAAGGAAAAGTTTCAATAACAAATGGTTCCGGCATCTTTGCCATGCTGATTCTTCGTTTTCTGGCATTTTCCTGCTTGGTTTTGTACGCTTGTTCCACCACATACTTTAAAAGCCGAACAGAGGAAAAACTGCCTTTTTTAGCAATGCCGATATAATGGTCCCAGTTGGCGAGTAAGTCTCTCAACCCAAGATATTTGAGCATTTTTTCTAAGTCTTCATCCATTGTCATTCCTTGTAAATTGATAGATCCACCTCATCAGCAAACCGACCTTCAAGATACGCAGGCCTGTTTGCGAACGCTTCATTGATTTGGGGTAATGGCATCTCATAGTTTGACTGTCTTAAAAGCAGTCGGATTATATTTTCAATGGTTTCCACACTTTTTATTCTGTATTTCAAGGCCCGTTTCAGGGCTTGGGCAAATACAGACAAGGCAGTTTTCTTATGCAGGGTGTATAATTGACGAACAAATCTGTGTCGGGTCTTGCCCTTCATTGTAAGAGCAAACGTAAGATAGGCATCTATTTCTAAAGCAGCAGCACGTAAAATCTTTTCCTCGCCTGCTGTGGGTCTTTTTCGGTTGTTTGGCTGATATTTTGGCTTTGGTTCACCCGCTGGACTAAATTTTTCATTCTTAACACCATCCAACGGCAATTTGTATTCTGCCAGTTTTTTTCTTTTGTGATAGATTTCCACATGATCACAAAACTGCAGCACCTTTACGTTGAATCGTGTTTTTCCCGGCACCCAGTAAAAATTGCCGTCAACTGCGGCGTAACCATACTGATCCGTTCCTCTTTCATGGGCAAGATAAGGAGGCGTGATATAGGCAGGCAGTTTTTTAAGAAAACCTTGTTCATGCTCAAACGCTTTGGCCGGGATCATTTTGGTTTTACTTACGGGTCTGTTAGGCATCCTGATAGTTGCCCAGTCAAATGCCTGTTGGTTCATGTCTTCCAGGCTTTCAAAGTTACGGCCTGGAAAAAAATTGGTTTCTACTGTATAAAAACTGCGTTCGTTGCCGGCTTTTCTATTAGAATGCCTTACTTCATGACAGACAAACTCAAATCCATATTGTTTGGCAAATTGCTTCATCTCAGGGGCCATGACAGCATTTTTGCCGGTTCCCCGAAGGCGGGCAAGATTGGTGTTGTCAATAATGGTGACCGGCGCAGCATATCCCCAGAAGGTCAGAGCTTCATGGATAAAGCACTTCATGGCAAACCGGTTGAATGAACGATAAAATTTTAGATAACGCATCTTTGAATATCTCATATAGATGATGCTGCCAATGACTTTGACCCTGCTTGTTCCAAATCTTACGGTATAGGGACTTGTATCGTGTTGCATTTCAGCTCCGGCTACATCAGGTATTTGATCACAGCGCTGATTTTTGGGTTGCCCAAGATTAAGTTCGCGTATATTGCGTGTCAATGTGGAGTATCCAATGCTTATCCCTCTGTCTTCTGTAAGAATCTCATAGATTCTCTGGACGTAACCGTCACATTTCGCATGAAGATTCCTGAGAAGTTCAGGGTCGACATTTATTTTGTCCTGCCTTATTGTTTCCGGAAGCTGACCCTTATGAATAATAATATTGCTGACAGTATTGGTACTGACCCTAAGATGGCGGGATATTTCACGAACACCCATTCCTTCATTGTGAAGAAGAAAAATGGCTTTACGTTTGTTCGCATCGATCATGTAAATCCCTCACAGCAACCATAAAATTATCCATAATATCTATAACCCCTTGAACCAGAAGACTTGCCTGAACCTGGAAGGTATCACCAAACCCGTCATCCCTGGCCCTATAGGTGATTTGCTGCATATATCGTTGTACTGACTCAAGATCCTTGAGCATCTTTTGTTCTGCATTTGTGCACTCTGTTACCCTACGTGATGATTTTTTTAACTGAGTCAGGCCCCAGGGGATGTTACCTTCTTTGATTTGTTGCCGTAAATTATCAGAGCCCTTGAAGAAACCGTTAGCCAAAAGTTCAATATCACGAATACTCAATCCTTTACCTGCAACTGATTTCACAAATTCATCAACCTTGATTTTTGAGTTCATACGTATGAACTTTCTCAGGGTGTACATATATGAATAAACAGGAAAAGCACCTTTAAATATCTGTTTTGTCACACAGGGACTCATTTCTCTGAGAATACCGGCACGCATACTCACCCACGCCTTACTTTTTTGCACAAGATCAGCAATATCACGATGGGTCATGCCATGTATTTTTTGAAGCTCATCAATCATTCTTGCCTGTTCCAGAATCGTAAGAGGTTTGGCAATTGAAGCCCGGATAAGCTTAATCATGGCAATGGGTTCATCGTCGCCCAATGAGCTATAGGGTACAATATTGATATGAAGCTTTTTTGCACACCTGTATCGCTTAAAGCCATCAAGAAGAATTTTAACATCATTTCCAAGATTAACACCTCTCAATGAGTCCTGGATGTCATGCTCAATTATGGAGTTAAGCAATGCCCGTTCTCTTTTTTTTGATTTTAACCTGAATTTTTCGTATCTCAGATCTAAATTTGCAATCTCTATCAT
>QMMT01000578.1 GCA_003647385.1 Deltaproteobacteria bacterium | reverse complement strand
TCTTCTGATACTTTATGTTGTTTTAATACCAGCATCTTATAAAGGTATTGTTTTTGCTCTTAAAAAAGCTGACTTGTTGTAAGGATCTGACTTGTTTTTTTAAGCAAATCCGTTATGATGAGATTTTTATAATATAATAAACTGTAATCAACAATTAATTAAGGAGATTTAAAATGGATAAATATGTATGCGGACCTTGCGGTTATGTGTATGACCCGGCAGATGGTGACCCCGACAATGGTATTGACCCGGGAACAAGCTTTGAAGACCTTCCCGATGATTGGTGCTGCCCCATCTGCGGCGCTGAAAAAGACGATTTCGACAAAGAATAAATCAGTGTAACAGCCGGGTAGAAGCCTTTTAGCCTACCCGGCATTTTTTTTGGAAAATTATAAATGGCCCTTTCCGTTGTAGACCTTTATGCAAAAATACTGCCGAAAACCAATTGTAAAGATTGTGGATTTCTTACCTGTATCGCTTTTGCAGGAATGGTGGTATCGGAAAAACACCCTTTAAAAAACTGTCCCCATATTGATCCGGACATTCTAAGCGATGCTGAACAGGAACTTGAACAGCAGTATAAAGAAGGTAAATGGCTGAAAAAGGATATGGCAAAAGAAGCGCTTGAATGGGCAAAAAAAAAGGCGGCTTCAATGAAACTTTCTGACATTGCTTCCCGCATCGGCGGAGAACTGACCACTGTTGAAGGTATTGAGCAAATCACCCTGCCCTATTTTAATAAAAAACTTTTAATCACCAAAGATTGGATAACAGATAATAACGGTAACGAACTGACCCGAAATGAACAGACCTTTGTCTATATTCATATGGCACAGGGAGGCGTGTCTGACCCGTCCGGGAATATGAAAAGCTTTAAGGAATTTCCCAATACCGTATCAAAAATCGTTTCCATGAAAGATCTTGTTGAGAAGCCCCTTCAAAAAACCTTTGCAGAAAAGATGGACAAGCTCACGCTTGCCTGTGAAACATCAGGCGGTAAGGATGTCACATCCCAGTATGAATCCTGTGATATGGCCAGCCTTTTCACCGCATTCCCGAAAATTCCGGTGACACTTTTATTCTGGGATGCAGATGATGGATTTGAGGCCGAGGCAAAGCTTTTATTTGATGAAACCATTATTCAGCATCTTGATATTGAATCCATCATGTTTTTAAGCGAACATCTTTGCTATCTGCTGACTCGATAACAATCCCTTAAGAATCATTTAAATCAAATGCCACAATATCCGTAAGATTTAATTCCAGCATTTTTATACTGGCCAGAGCTCTTTTTGAATTTCTTGACAGGGCAGGAAATTGTTCTGCCTGGGTTTCAAGCTCAGTTAATAATTGTTTTATCTTAAGGATTTTATCATTTACTTCGTTCAAGTTGGAGAAGTTTTTCATAGCCGGCATTCCTTTTCAATATCTTTTTTACGCAAATCCTTAAACCGTTTTGCCTTAACTTCATATCTAGGCAGACTGCCGTAATCATAGTATTCAATTTGGTATCCCAGATTTGTTTTCAGTCGCAGCTGATCTTTCAAGGTTGTCTCGATACTGAGTTTTGTTACTTCGGGCATGAGCTCTACTTTCAGTTTTATCCTGTCAATATCGCCCTGTTTATCAACAATTACCTCAAACTCATCACCCAGGCCGTCAATGGATCGGACTACCTCTTCTATGGAGCCGGGAGAAAGTAAGACCCCTTTTACCTTGGTAATATCATCGGCCCGCCCAATGACACCGCCCCGGATTAACCTGAATGACCGCCCGCAGGAACAGGGTTGAGAATCCCATTCTATCACATCTTTTGAATCAAAGCGGATACAGGGCTGTGCTGTCCTGTCCAGAGCAGTGATAATCATCTTTCCCTTCCGACCGGGTTCTTCTATAATTTCACCGGTGTTAAGGTCTTCAATCTCCACTAAGAACATGGCTTCATTGACATGCATACCACAGGGCTGTTTATTACACTCATATGACCATGCACCGATTTCCGTGGCACCGGAATGGTCAAAAACTTTTGCTCCCCAGGCATCTTCCATTCTTTTCTTTGTGCTGGGGATACCTGCACCGGGTTCACCGGCACAGGTGATCTTGTTGATGGAAAGTGTGGCAGGATCAATCCCCATTTTGTTCTTTGCCACATCTGCCATTCTTAAGACATAAGTCGGCGTTGCCATCATAGCTGTTGCATTCAACTCTTGCATTTTTAATATACGGGACTGGGTGTCAAGGACGCCTCCCGGAACCACTTCACACCCCAGCTTTTCTGCTGCATAATGCCCGGCCCAGAACGCCACAAAAATATTATATCCAAATGGTATAAACACTCGATCCTTTGGGCGATACCCTTGAGCCCATAAAACAAAAGACCAGCATTCCGACCACCATTCCCAGTCCTGCCAGGTATCGGGTTGATACACCGGCTGCCCTGTGGTACCACTGGTCTGCCGGAAAGCTGAGACCTCTTCTAACGGCACGCACAAGGCATCTCCATAAGGGAAAGGATCTTTGTTCTGAATGCCTCTCATCATGGATTTTTCAACCTTTGGAATCTTTTTAATATCATCAAAGGTTCGGATATCATC
>QMMT01000577.1 GCA_003647385.1 Deltaproteobacteria bacterium | reverse complement strand
TGGGTCCGGCTGCCATTTTGCCCCTTTTACAAAAAGCAAAGATAGTTATTAAAAAATCTAAATCCACTATTGAACATTATTCTTGGAACGGTTTATATGTCAAGCATTAATTGACATAAAGACCATGACTATAGTATCAAATAACGGTATTGTCGCTATCTGTTTTTCAGAAAACAAATCTGATCTACAGACAAATATAGTGAAGGAGGAAAATGAAATCGCGTAACATACAGTATATTATAGGAACAATTGTTCTTGTGTTACTTTTGCCTATAAATATCTTTGCAAAGCCGCCCATAAACATTCATGTCAGTATTCTGCCTCAGAAATATTTTGTTGAAAGAATCGGTAAGGACCATGTAAAAGTGGATGTCCTGGTAAAACCGGGCAAAAACCCTTCCACTTATTCCCCCTCTCCGGACCAGATTAAACATCTAATGTCCTGCGATGTGTATTTCAGGATCGGCATGCCGTTTGAAAACGGTATCCTGCATAAAATAAAATCCATGACCGGGGCAATGATTGTGGATACTCGAAACAATATCAAATTGAGGAAAATGAAAAGCCTTCATTCTCATGATAACAACGAGACTCATAATATTTCAGGCCATGATCCAGATGAAAAGGAGCAGCATGGGGCTATGGGTAAAGACCCCCATATCTGGATGAATCCCTTGATGGTAAAAACACAGGCCCTTACTATTTTCCAAACACTTTCAAGCATCGACCCCGATAACAGGCATGACTATAAAAATAATTATACGCAGTTTGCAAAAGACTTAGATGAACTTGACCATCATCTAAAAACGATACTAAAAAAATTTAAGGGGAAAAATCTGTTTGTATTCCATCCCAGTTTCGGTTATTTTACAGATGCCTATGGTTTGGAACAGATTGCGATTGAAACCATGGGCAAAGCCCCCAAGGGTAAAACGCTTTCCACTATTATCAAGCTTGCAAAACAGCAGAATGCAGAGGTAATTTTTGTGCAGCCCCAATTCGACCGGAATACAGCAATAAAAATTGCAACAGCCATAAATGGTGAGGTGGTGCCCATCGATCCCCTTGCCTACGATTATCCGGTCAACATGAAGACAATTGCAAAAACCATTGCCAAGGCATTACGAGACGAATGAATTTTAACAGCAATCATGAAATCATATTCGACAACGTCTGCTTTGCTTACAAACAACGCAATATCATAGAAGATGTGAATCTTCGGATAAAAAAAGGAGAGTTTGCAAGCATTGTGGGACCAAATGGTGGGGGCAAAACCACCCTTCTTAAACTGATTCTCGGGTTAATTAAACAGGACAAAGGCCAGATACATATCTTTGGGAAAAACCCGGATCAGGTAAGACACAAGATTGGCTACATGCCCCAGTATGCGCATCTGGACATGGATTTTCCCGCCACTGTCATGGATGTGGTCCTCATGGGAAGGCTTGCGAACAAACATTTCTGGTTTTCAAAAAAAGATCGGTTTGAAGCATTAACTGCCATTGATGATGTGGGAATGACAAAGTTTACCGATACAAGTTTTAATGAACTTTCAGGAGGACAAAAACAGCGCATTCTTATTGCCAGAGCCCTGTGCAGCCGTCCTGAACTCCTTTTGCTGGATGAGCCCACCGCCAATGTTGATTATCAGACCGAAGAAAATTTATTTTCAATTTTACAGAAATTGAACTCAAAAATGACCATTCTACTGGTATCTCATGATCTCGGATTTGTTTCAAAATATGTAAAAAGTGTAATCTGCGTAAACCGTCAAGTGGTCATACACCCGACAACCTTGATTAACGGGACGGTAATAAAAGATATTTACCATGGAGACCTGAAGATGGTACGGCATGATCACCGATGCAGTGAAGAAGGACATACGCATGATTGAACTCTTTCATGCTATCTTTGATCCTGACAACCTGTTTTTAAAATATGCCTTTATCATGGGCTCCCTTGCTTCTATTCCCTTTGGCATCATTGGAACATTTGTCACCACAAAAAAAATAGGATACCTTGCAGGCGCTATTTCCCATTCTGTATTCGGCGGCATCGGACTGGCGCTTTTTCTACAGGTCAATTTGGGACTTACATGGTTTGATCCGCTTTTAGGGGCTCTGCTTGCCGCAATTATTGCTGCTGTGCTGGTCGGACTTGTCAGTCTGCATGCAAAAGAACGGGAAGACTCTATTATCGGTACGATCTGGGCCGTGGGAATGGCATCAGGCATTTTGCTCATTGATATGACCCCCGGGTATTTCAATCTAAGTTCCTATCTGTTTGGAGACATCCTGCTCATTTCAAGCAAAGATCTTTTATATGTTGGATGCCTGGATGTACTGGTCCTTGGTATTTCCATTCTTTTTTTTAATCGATTTTTCAGTGTTTGCTTTGATAGTGAATTTACATATTTAAGGGGAATCAATACCACTTTTTTCTACCTTCTGCTGCTCATTCTTACCGCACTGACTGTGGTTCTTTTGGTCAGGATCGTTGGAATTGTGCTGGTGATTGCTTTATTGACTATTCCACCGGCCATAGCCTCATTTTATGCAAAAAGGCTGTGGCAGATGATGCTCTATTCAATTATAC
>QMMT01000576.1 GCA_003647385.1 Deltaproteobacteria bacterium | reverse complement strand
TAATAATAGAATCGGATTAATTACCAAGCTGAATTCCAATACTTCCATCTCACTGAATCTTACGGCACGAGAATCAAAAAAAAAGCAATATGAACAATCAGAACTTGATATTGAAAATGATTATTTGAGATCTACCGGTAAAGAACCCATAGAAAAATTTGATCAGGAAGTGATGAAAATAAATGATTTCAAAGAGATTTTAATGAATCAAACCCATGTTGTAATGGCTGACTTTATTGATCTGTCTAATCAGTTTGGTTTTACCTGGTAAATGATTAAATCTTGATAATTTTTCAATGATTTATTACACTCAGTTAAGACGATATAAAATTTTTAATTTAAAGGAGTTGATAATGGCAAGAGCCAGCGCCAGACACATACTTGTTGATAGTGAAGACCTTTGCAAAGACCTTATTGATCAAATAAATAAGGGGGATGATTTCGGACAATTGGCCAAGGAACATTCAAAATGTCCCTCTGGGAAAAATGGAGGGGACCTTGGGGAATTTGGCCCCGGCCAGATGGTTCCTGAGTTTGACACAGTGGTTTTTAATGAAAAAATCGGCATTCCACATGGTCCTGTTAAAACTGATTTTGGATTTCATATTGTTGAAATTACAAGCCGTAGCTGAAAACAAAAATAGTCAATAAACAAAAACGGCATGGTTGTTTTTATCGCCTGTGCCGTTTATACAACCAAAGTAATGAGACCTTCTTTTAAAACAGGGATTAAAAAATATTTTTTTTATGGCATTGCCTTACTCATTCTTCTATTATTTTCATCTCCTTTTATTATCACTCCTATCATTAACTCCACTTATGTAAAAAATAAAATAGCTTCTGTTATTCACGATAAAACAGGCGCTTATATTGAACCTTCAAAATTTTCTTTAATTGTTTTTCCACAGCTGAGTCTTTTGATAAACAATTTTAATATCAATCCTGATAATAGAATAGATGTTGATGTTGAATCCTTGAAATTAACTATTAATCTTCAAAAACTTTTGCATGGCAAATTCACTATAGACAAAATATCAATTCATCATCCCCAAATCAAAACCGGCATTGAGGCGGGCATTTTAAAAGATACTCAAGCCTTGGAACCCGCTGAGTTTCCGGCTTTAAAATTTATTCAAGGATTAAAAAAAGTATTGATGTTATTGCCGGAAAATCAGGATTCTGTTGAGTTGACACTTAAAGATGTCACTTCTCCTTATTTTAAGCGGTTGGATGGATCCGTATATCTGTCCAAAAATAAAGAAGAAATCAGTGTAAACGCTACAATAAAAGATATCGCTTTCAACCCGTCAATGGTTTCACCCTCTTTAGAAAAATATCTTGATCTAAAATCCATGGAACTTGATCGGTTAAAAATAGTTGCAAACCTGAATTCAAAGGGAGAACTTCATGGTCAATTAGGCCTTATTGCTCCTACGCTGACATCTAAAAACAACCAAGTTCTGTTTGATTCAAACTCGATAGAGCTGTCGTTTAAATTATCTGATAAATTTTATCAGGTAGACGTAAAGCAATTTAAACTTAATTACCCTGATGGATCGGTTGCAATCCATTTTTTGACTGATGAGACCCAAAAAAAATCAGAACTGCAATTTATTGGCACCCGTATTCATATCGACCAGGCAAGAGAAATGTCTTTAGTGTTCTTCAAGGATAATGCGGCCACAAAAATTCTTTTTGATATTCTTCATAAAGGGTTTGTACCCAAAATAAATGTATCTTTTCAAAGTAAAGATCTTAAAGATCTTTTTAATGAAAATCATTTAACGATTAAGGGCAATATTGAAGATGGCCTGGTAAATATCCCTGAAACAAATTTAACGGCCTCACGTGTATCTGGTAACGCCGATATCCAAAATGGCATTCTTGAAATAAAAACAGATAGTGCAATGATCCGGACTTCAAAAATAGAGCAGGGAAATCTTAACATTGACCTTTTTAATTATATAGACTATCCGTTTCAAGGTGATTTTTTACTTGATGTTGATCTTTCAATGGTGCCGCAAACCTTAATACACCTGCTACCGGATACTCTTTTATCAAAAGAACTGTCACTTGTCCATGATGTTACAGGGCGTACAAAAGCCACATTAAGCCTTTTATTGGAAACAAATTCCAGTGACCTTAATGTTACCGTCAAAACAGATGATTTTTCTGTAACAGGGTTATATGATCGTATCCCTGGTGATATTTCCCTTGAAAATATTAATTTTGTCTATGAACCGGATCTGGTTTATTTAAAAAAACTAAATGGTTCGATGAATGGCTGTACGATTTACGATCTTAATACTGATTTTAATTTTAAAAATGATCTGCAAATTAAAATCCAGTCCGGTTCCGGGATAATCAATCTTGATACAATGATTCCCTGGTTGATGTCATTTGATAAAATCAAAGAAATTATTTCACCGGTTCAGGATGGAAAAGGTAAAATCCATGTCGCCTCAATTGACCTGTCCGGACCCATTTTCGAACCGAATCAATGGGAATACAATTTAAAAGGCACAGGAATGGGAATTGATCTTACGACACATTTGGACCAGCAAGTAATAAAAAATCTGTCCTTTCAATATCATCTG
>QMMT01000575.1 GCA_003647385.1 Deltaproteobacteria bacterium | reverse complement strand
GATTGTACCAGTGCAGAAACCGTTCTTGTGGGTAATCATCTGGTGGATCAGTATGGAATGGATAATCTGGAAGTGGGATCAATTATTTCCTGGGCAATGGAATTATATGAACTGGGGATTATTACCAGTAAAGATTTGGATGGACTGGATCTTCGGTTCGGTAATGACGAAGCCCTTTTGGAAATGGTGGAACGGATCTGCTATCGAAAAGGTAAAGTGGCTGATGCGCTTGCCCAGGGTGGTATCCAGGCTTCAAAGATATTTGGCAAGAATTCCTTTGATTATTTGATCCAGGTAAAGGGAATGAGCAACCTTCATTCCGATGAAAGAGCGACTCCGGCACTGGCGTTGAACATTGCTACTGCTTCCAGAGGATCTGACCATTTAAGAAGCCGTCCGGCCATTGATCTTTACCATCTGCCTGAAAAAGTGTTGAGAAAAATTTATTCAAGCCCCATGCCATATGAAGGGCCTCTGTCCTCCGAGCATACGGAGTATGTTGGGAAAGCATGGCAGGTGTTCTGGCAGGAAAACTGTTACATGGGTGTAGACTGCCTGGGTATCTGTAAATATCATACCACATTCCTTGGCGCGACATTGCCGAACTTTGAAGACTGGCCCAAGGTGCTCTATTATAATACCGGTCTTGAGTTTACTCCAGAAGAGCTTTGGGATATTTCAGAACGCTGCAACATGATAGAAAGACTTTTCAATTTAAGGGAGGGTTTAACAAGGGATGATCTTGAAAAAGGCGATATGCTCAACCATCGCTACTTTGACGAACCCTGTAGAAGAGGTGCGCCTGATGTTGTCGGAAGAATGATCGATACAGAAAAATTTGTCCAGATGATAGATGAATTCTATGAGCACAAAGGACTGGATAAAAAAGGCAAACCAAAAGCAAAAACCCTGAAACGGCTTGGGCTGACAAATGAGCCCTCTCATATGCTGTAAGAGATTGAAAGGAGTATATCATGGAAAAAAAGGATAAAGTCCTTATGATAAACCCTGAAAAATGTACAGGGTGCAGATTGTGTGAACTGGTATGTGCGGTTAAACATGACGGTGTTTCCAATCCGTCCAGAAGCCGTATCAGAGTAATGAAATGGGAAATGGACGGGGTTTATATCCCCATGGCCTGTCAGCAGTGCCAGGATGCGCCTTGCATGGCTGTCTGCCCTGCAAATGCGATTTCCCGTAATGATGACTTGAATGTCATTGAAGTAGACCATGACAAATGTATCGGCTGCAGATCCTGCGTAGCGGTCTGCCCGTTTGGCGCCATGGGATTTAATTCCATTGACCGCAAAGTCTTCAAATGTGATTTGTGTGACGGCGATCCTCAATGTGTAAGGTTTTGTGAAGTTGAAGCTGTTGAATATGTGGATGCAGATGATGTTGCCATCCTTAAAAAACAGGAAGCGGCTGCCAAACTTCATGCAACAAGTCATAAGGTTGCTCTGAAAGACGCATAAGTTTATAAAATCTTTCATAAGATTTTAAGTTAGTCTATAATGCACGCTCCAGGAATGCCTGGAGTGTGCATTGTTATTTTTGGGATATGAGATATGAATAAAAAGAAACTGGTTATCATCACCGGATATTTTACCGGAGAGTCCTATGGGCTTTTAGGTCCCCAGATGGCCGCCACCATTATCAATGATTATACCGACTACGACGCAATTGTTGTAGGCGTTACCAATGAGGATGATAAAAATAAGTTAAAAACAGCCTTAAATCATTATTTCAAAGACCAACAGAAAGTCGTTGGATTTTCAACTCTCGGGGGAAGACCGGATCTGTTTGATTTTGCCAGAGAATTAAAAGATGAGGGGGCTATTACCATTCTTGCAGGACCCCAGGCAGGACCTGATTATAAAGGGGAAATTGACTGGCAGACATATCCCCATCGGTTTAAAGGATTATCCGATCATTTTTCCTTTGCCCTCCAGGGGCCTGCCCAACAGATTATACCGGTTTTGGCATCTGATTTGAAAAGTGATCTGTCAAAATTTGAAGGGGTTTTGTGTAAGAATGAAATGGGTGATGTTATTGAAACTCCACCCATTCCCTGGGATGAGGACTTTCTTTCAAAAGTGGACTGACAAACACTTCACACAATAAAGGATGCCGTTTTTGAGCCGTTATTCGTAACATGCGCCCAGATATTGCAGCAGATTGGCTGTCCGCATGCTGCAAAAGAGAGACAGGTTTCTATTGATTATCCCTGGAGACTGGTAAACAAAAAGCCTCAACCCTGTTTTACAACAATAATTCAAAAAGGATGCAGTTTCTGCGATGTGGCAGTGGATAAAGGGTATATGGGGGCAGTGAACGAGGCGGCAATACAGCAGCAATTATTGTGTCTGCCCGATGGTCCTGATGGCAGAAAAATACCGTTTGAACTGATTAATGAAAGCCCGTTGATCAAGCTTTCAAGAATTTTTGATCTGGCAGATGATCTGGCCGACAATGTATCTGAAGGCCCGTCTGGTGAGTTGTCACAGATCAATCTTACGCTGCGGGCGGATTATCTTCTAAAGGGGTTGAGACCATTGGAAGCAGCTTTAGAAATCGCCACAAAAAAGAACGTTAGAAT
>QMMT01000574.1 GCA_003647385.1 Deltaproteobacteria bacterium | reverse complement strand
TCATAGTTTTTCGGAACGGATCAAAAATATGGGTGGCAATTTCGAACTATTTTCAAAACCGGGTAAGGGCACTAAAGTTTTACTGTCCATACCCTTGTCTTCAGAAAGTGATATTGAAAATTGAAGGCCTTGGTCTTTGATATCCGGTTGAAATGTGAGAGCCGATGACTTTGCTATATCTGATTCAAATAGTGCATGATGGCTATTCCGGCTATTCTTCTGTTGACTTGAAAAGATTTTGAATAGATACTCTTTTTAGTGGCAGGAAGGACTTATTTTATCTTTAAAAGATGACTATTGAGTTATAAATGAAAAAAATTAAAAGGATCATTTCCAACGGTGAGGGGATTACCGTAGAATTCAAAAAGAGCCGGAACAAGGTAACCTCGGATGTATATGAGAGTATCTGTGCTTTTCTCAACCGCAATGGCGGGCAGGTTATTTTAGGTGTGGAGGATAATGGTACCATTTCAGGGATCAAAGAGAATGCCCTTGACCAGATGAAAAAAGATCTGGTTACCGCTTTAAACAACCCACAGAAATTGAACCCGCCTTTATACATTCTGCCCGACTGTTTCATAAGGACTATCAATCCGGTAAACAAGGGTTTACATTGGCGGCTGTTTTACTTTTTGGAAAGGATGATGTTATTTTGAATATCCTGCCTCATCATAAAACCGATACTCTGTTGAGAGTTGACAATATTCACAGGTATGATGATAGGGATGATATCAGGACAAACTTGATTGAAAGCTATGATCGACTCATGGGATTTGTTGCAAAACATCTGCCGGATAGATTTTATCTGATTAGAGACCAGCGGGTCAGCCTGCGGGACAGGATTTTCAGGGAGGTTGCAACAAATTGTCTTATCCACCGCGAGTTCTTAAACCCGTTCCCAGCTAAGTTCATTGTTGAAAAGGATCGTGTTTATACGGAAAACGCAAATAAACCTCACGGTCATGGTCTGATTGAACCGACAAACTTTACGCCTTTTCCAAAAAACCCTGTTATCGCACGAGTATTTAAAGAGATTGGACGTGCTGATGAACTTGGGTCGGGTGTAAAAAATCTTTTTCTTTTCACAAAAGAATATTCAGGAGCCAACCCGCAACTGATGGAAGATGACATATTCAAAATTGTTATTCCCCTGACCGAGCAAGTTACCGAGCAAGTTACTGAGCAAGTTACCGAGCAAGTTAGTCGGAATAAAAAAATCATAAAATTTTGTCAAACCCCAAGATCAACTTTTGAAATCATGGATTTCCTGGAATTGAAGCACAGAGAACATTTTCGATCTAAGATTCTACAGCCCCTGTTAGATAAAGGGATATTAACCCTGACAATTCCGAATATACCCAAAAGTCCGAAGCAGAAATATTATTCCAGGAACCCGGATGAATCAGACAAAAAATGAAAATGAACATCAATAAATACGATGAGTTGGAAAAGAGATATCAAGCGCTGCTTGAAGAGAACTGGTTACCCAATATTCTTCTGTTGACTTGGAAAGATTTTGAATAGATACTCTTTTTAGTGGCAGAAATGATGACTCGATTTTTATTAGAAAGGAAGGTTACAATGGAATTCAGCGAATTGATCAAAAAGAGGCGATCCTGCAGAGCATTTAAAAATACTCCTGTTACCCAGGAACAATTACAAACCATTGTGGAAGCCGGTCAATGGGCGCCCAGCCCGTTGAATCAACAGCCGTTTCAATTTATTGCCGTTACCGACCAAACCGTTAAGGCTCAGATTCAAAAAACTGGTATCGAGGCCAAACAGACGGTCGTGGATAACAGTGGACCTGCCTGGGTAAAAAAATACCCAATGAATTTTGTTGGAGAATGCCCCTTGATTATAGTGGTGGTTTATGATCCCACTAAAGGCGGGCTGGGCAGCTATTTTGAGCAACCCCACGGTGCATTGCAGTCAACATCCGCCTGCATTCAGAACATGATGCTCCAGGCAGCGGATCTGGGTCTGGACTCTCTCTGGTTTACTTTTTTCAGTCCTTCAGTCTTAAAACCGGTTCTTGATATCCCAAAAGAACTGGATGTAGCCGGCGCAATTATGATAGGCAAACCTGCTATGGAAGCCAAGGCACCGCCGCGAAAGCCTCCAAAGGTTCACGAGGATCGTTTCAGTACAGAAGCTGAATAAAAAATATTTGAACTCTGATCAACGCCGGGGAGAAAAAATGTCAGTATTAAAAAAAATCTTTGTGGGAATTGTCGCTGTTGTAATCATCGCAATTATTGGAGCAGGATGGTTTGTTTATTCAATTGCGACAAGGTCACTCCCGGTTTATGACGGAACATTGGTCATTAAAAATCTGAAACAGGATGTAATGATTTATCGGGATAGCTATGCCATTCCTCATATTGTTGCTAAGAATGAGAAAGATTTATACAGGGCTGTAGGGTACACGCTGGCCCAGGACCGTCTATGGCAGATGGACTTATTAAGAAGAGTGACACAGGGGAGATTATCTGAAATATTCGGAGTAGACCTTGTGGATATTGATTTTTTGATGAGATCTCTTAAAATATCGGATAAATCAAAAAAGATTTTATCTCTATCCGTCCCGGAACTTATTGT
>QMMT01000573.1 GCA_003647385.1 Deltaproteobacteria bacterium | reverse complement strand
GTATGCATGCAGGGTAGATAATTTTATTGGTGATTCTGTTTTTTTACAGAATGCCTCTCCATTTGATGACGTAAAAAAACATTATTCCAAGGGATCACAGGAAAGAATCATGTTGATGGTTTTTATGCTGGCTTCAATTTTCAATGAAATAAATTTGCTGAAGAAAGGCCTGCATGACATGGATAAAAAAGGCAGAGTCAAAAAATTAATCGATACAGCGCAAATCGATATCAATTTCAGGGCAGGAATGGAAATTGGTACGGCATTGATCGGTCCTTTGGGAAGCCGAAAAAGAAAAATTGTCACTGCTATCGGTAAAGCAGTAAACAATGCCTCAAGACTTGAAAGCAGCGGCATCCAGGAAGGAATTCACATCAGTGAAACCATCATGGCCATACTAAAGGATGCCTATATTACAAGGGATACAGGGACCATTCAACGGGTTCTTTGTGATGCAAACAATATAAAGGAACCGGGTAAACATGATGGTTTGAGCTTTTTTGATTGCTATAAGAAGGTGTTTGGACTAAGGGAAAATATTATTACCCAGCGGACAAATATCTCCTATAAAGAGTTTTCCAAAGACATTACCTATTTGATTAAATGCATCCCTGATTCGTAAGTATTTCACAAGAAAGATTAACAAGAAAAACCACATTAGAGATTGGGCATAGAGGATTTAAAATGAATTTATATTATGGAATAACGTATAATTTAAAAGGGGTGGCCCTGGCTTTTAAAACCCCAAAATTATTAATGCTGGGTATTTTACGGTTTTTCATTGTTCTGTTTTTTACCTTTATTTTGTCTGGTCTTGTTTTATACTGGCATGAACAAATCTTAATACTGCTTTGGAAAATGCCTGAATCAGGCTGGCTGGTATATGTATGGAAAGTAGTTTCATGGCTTTTGTCTATCTTTCTTGCAGCTATTGCCATGGTACTTTCTTATTTGATCGCCCAATTGTTTTTTTGTGTTTTTATCATGGATTATATGTCAAGAATTACGGAAAAAATTATATTGGGCAGCGAAGTGCCCATAGAACAGGAATCGTGGATCAGTTATTTTATCTATCTGGTAAAACAAGAAATTCCCAGAGCCATTATCCCCGTACTGATTTCCCTGATTATTATGTTGTTAGGGTTGATGACCCCCATCAGTCCGATTATTATTATCATCTCTTCTATTGCCGCGATAGTCTTCCTGGCCTGGGATAATACTGATCTGGTACCGGCAAGAAGAATGAAACCGTTTAATGTAAGGATAAAATTTTTAAGGAAACATTTAATGTTTCATATAGGGTTTGGTCTGCTTTTTCTTGTTCCCTGGCTTAATATACTATTCTTGTCCTTTGCTCCTGTTGGGGCAACACTTTATTATATTGAAAAAGAAGAATAATTTGTCCAAAAGGGGTATTGGATATGGATATTATCTGCAAACAATCAGTTGATGCGTCGACTGAGAATAGAACCCGGCAAATATCTCAAGAGGAAGAGATCATTATCTGTGCACTTTGCAATAATCATGTTACAGATCCTTCCAGACAGATTATCGTAAATAATTCGTTTTATCATACCTTTGCCAACCCCCATGGCCACGTGTTTGAGATTGGGTGTTTTAAGGATGCTGAAGGCTGTAACCCTGCTTCAATATCTTCAACCGAATTTCCATGGTTTACCGGATATTCATGGAAGATAGGTGCCTGCAGCTATTGTTCAACTCATTTGGGTTGGATTTTTTCGTCTGAATCAGATCAGTTTTTCGGACTTATTATTGAAAAATTAATTTTCCCGTAACCTAAAGGTCACACGTAACCTGAAGGTCATACATAACCTATAGGTCACACGTAAAAACCGGTTGACAATTTTTTATATTATTCTATAATTATAGTTATCTGAACATCAATTTTGAACTTGTACGAATAGTCTGATCTCAAACTCGCCGCACCCACTCAAATTTTGGCAGAAATGTTTTGGTTTTAATCTTTTATCCTTATTACTGGAGGGAACCATGAGTGACAGTGTCTACAAAATTATTGACCTTGTAGGAAGCAGTACAACATCCTGGGAAGATGCAGCAACCAGTGCCATTGAACGA
This sequence comes from Deltaproteobacteria bacterium, assembly GCA_003647385.1. Classification (GTDB taxonomy): domain Bacteria; phylum Desulfobacterota; class Desulfobacteria; order Desulfobacterales; family Desulfobacteraceae; genus Desulfobacula. The sequence goes on along the minus strand of QMMT01000573.1, from coordinate 505 downwards.
GCATCTCAATCATTAAGAGACTTAAGGATTGCTGAGGTAAAAAAGCTTGATATTAAAATTGAGAAAGGAAAACCTGCGCAATTCAGAACAAATTTACGAGTCTCCTTTAAGTACCAGGATTAATCATGCAAAAGGGGAAGGCTGTGAGGGGGGAATGAATTTTTCTTAGTTTTAAACTAATAACTAATAATTTAAAACTAATAACTTAAAATTAAGAATTCACACTCCATACCTCACACCTCTCCCGAATAATTATGGAGGAAAAAATGCCGCATACAAAAAGCGTCCATACAAAGCGCTCTCTTGTGGATCGAAGGTCCCCGGTAGATAGACGTATCCTTGATATGGGGCCCGGATATCCGGGAAGTGAGGGCAGACTAAATTTTAAAGTTAAAGATCGACGAAGAGGCTGGGAAGACAGGTACGGCTGGGAGAGAATCAGTAAATGGAGCAGTTCACCAATTTATTCTGATCTGCCTTAAAAAATTGCCCATTATTTCAAACT
>QMMT01000572.1 GCA_003647385.1 Deltaproteobacteria bacterium | reverse complement strand
GCCCCACATAGTTCCCATGAATCAACATTATGATTCCGTTACAAATCTGGTTTACAATGCACATGGCAGCGATGTCACAACGGTGATTGTCGATGGAATGATTTTGGTGGAAAACGGTAAGGCTACCACTTTGGATGAAAAAAAAGTGATGGAAGAAGTAAATATTAGATCAAATAAGGTTTTAAATCAGTTAAAAAACCTGTAATGTAACTTTTAATAGAAGATTAATTCTTAAATAATAAAACAAGGTTTTTTAGGCTATGCAAAAAAGAAAGAATCCTGAATTTCGGAAATTGGAAATACTTGAACACTTTTATGAAGTAGTTATTCAAGAGGGCATTGAAGGTGCATCAATGGCAAAGATCGCTGCTTCAATGAAGATCAATACAAGCCTTATTTTTCACTATTTTCAAAACAAAGAAAATCTATTGATCGAGTTGGCAGGATATATTCAGAAAAAATATGATCCACGGCATGTAAGAGAAAAGCTTAGAAAAATTAAAGATCCGGAACGAAGATTTGATGTGTTGTTGGACATTCTTTTTTCTGAAACAGATGTAACAACACTTCATCCTAGAGTATTCTATGCCTTTTATTACTTGAGCTACAGAAGTCCTAAAATACGAGAACGGCTTATCCTTATGTTTGAAAAGCATCGCGACTGGATCATTAAGGAACTTGAAATATTTTTGGAGGAAGGTATTATTAAAGATATAGATCTTAAACTTGCAGCAGATTTTATTGTTTCTAATTTTGAAGGACTCTCTTTTCATTCTGAATTTCTCGCACGGGATAAACCATTTGACCTGTTTGGAAAATTTTCAAAAAAACTGACCAGGGATTATTTAAAAGCATAATATTGTGTTGTGGCTTGTCAAAATCGTGATACGGGAGTACAGTTCCAATAGTCAAAGCCTCATCATGTTGCATGTTTTCAAAGGCGGATGCCATTGAAATATGACAGGCTTTTTCCCCACTTGCCAATTGATGTGTCCCCCATAGATGTCATCAATAGCCTTTCTATACCAAACCCAACTCCTACCCAGGTATCGGTAATACCCCATGGGATATCAAGGGGATGCGGCCCCATGGCTCCTGAAGCAACTTCAATACTTCCAGGGCCTGCCACAACATCCAGTGTACTTCCATAAACTTTGGAATTTTCAGTCTCAAATTTAAAATCATTCAAGCCTGCTGTCTTTGCTATAATGGTTGCCAGTTCCTTTAATCTGGCAAGCCGGTTTTCTTGGGCAAGCCCCATCTCCACAAGATTCAACATGGTAAATTCACTGTTGTGCCGGGCGCCGTCAGACTCTTTACGGAAGCAGGAACCCATCTCAAAGAAGCGGATTGGCCGATGACGCAGCCGACTGAAATCAACCATCAAACTATAAAGGTTAGGGGCCAGCATGGGCCTTAGGCATTGCTTTTTGTTTATCCAGTAAACCTGTCTGAAAAGGGGATGATCCGCATCTACGGTCATCTTTGCAAGGGCAGCTTTTGTTATAATAGTAGGAGTTGTCACCTGTGTAAAACCTTGTTGAAAAAGTGCCTGGGCAAGTTTCTTCATGAGTGATTCCATGTGTGACTTTTCCCCCTGGATCAGGAAATCAGATAATTTTTCTCTGTCAGCTTTAACATGTTTTTTTTCTATCTGCTGGAATAATTTGTCTCTTTCAGCTTGTGTGGAAAAATCAGCTGGAGTATTTTGTAGATCCACTCCCAGTTCTTTAAACCTCCTAAGTTGGGTCAGGGTCCATGTGAAATCATTCAAAACAGCCTCCTGTTTTTCTTTTATGAAAGCAGGGAAACTGCCATGGCAGCAACCCCCAGTTCCAGTTTATCATGTATAAGACGATCTTTCATGATTTTGCAGCCATTTTCTGAAATTCCCAAGGGTACACCCGGAGCTGCAACAAACATATGATTACAAATCAGTTTGTCAGGAATTGTGTCAACTGATGGTGTGGCCTCCAGAACATATCCATATTTTGAGAGTGCCATACTTACATCTTCTTCAATGACTATGTTATTTGCGCCTGGATACAGGCAAAGTCGTTCTTTCAAAGAGAGGGCTGCTGGAAGATGAATATCACATAAAATCACTTGAGCACCTAAGGATAAAAGAGTGCGAGCTGCTGCTTCCCCTACAGGGCCGCACCCTAAAACCAGTACTTTACAATCTTTGATTCCTTTGGCCATAAGATCCAGGGCTGAAGCAAAAACCTGGCCGGTTGCTTTGGAATTATCTGCCACACAACGATTATTTAAATTTAAACCAACAAATCTGTGGTCATCTGCCATCATGACAGCATTTGCTCTGTTTTCAAAGGCCAGGGCAACACCGGAAGCATCTGGCAAGTCAGATACCAAAGTATTGAACCCTAAAAACTGAAGTATGGCAGCAACAGTTTTGCAAAAATCTGTAATTATACCATGGCCAGCTGTAACCGGAACAACATGGATACAAAAAGATTTAATCTGGTGCTTTACCTGAATTTCATCTTTGCCATAGGCATGGCAGGCAATTCCCAGGAGCGATTGCTGTGTTTTGGCCAAAAGTTCCCGGTTATATATTTCTAATTGGGATGAGATATTGCAGAT
>QMMT01000571.1 GCA_003647385.1 Deltaproteobacteria bacterium | reverse complement strand
GTCCTTGACATTACCCAGGCTTTTTTCTCGCCAGAACTGATCCGGATGGACTTCACCATCCCATGAGATACACCCGATACCCCGGCCTGAATTGTTGCCTTCATTCATTTCAAGGAGTTCCAAGACCTCGGCTGCTCTTTGCGGATCTTCATTTAACAGTCGTTGATATACATAGGGGCCGTCCGCATGATTATCCACTGTGAGAATCTCTTTGGCCAGGTTTCGGTCATGGAGATCTTTTGTCCTGTCCATGATCAGGTCGAGAATTTCCCGGGTCTCTTCATGGGAGAGGTCTTCCTTTGCTATTTCAGACCCTCTGCCAGAATATACCAGATGATAAAAACAGGCCCTGGGGATATTTTTTTCTTCAAGAAGGTCAAAAATACCCGGAACATCCTTTACATTTCTTTTGTTAAGGGTAAATCTTAATCCAACTTTTATACCTGCCTCCTGGCAGTTTTCAATGGCAGCCATCACCTTTTTATAGGATCCTTTAACCCCTCTGAATTTATCATGGGTCGCTTCTAAACCGTCAAGACTGATTCCCACATATGATAGCCCGACTTCTTTTAGTGCCTTGGCCTTTTCTTTTGTAATAAGGGTGCCGTTGGTGGAAATAACTGCTCGCATCCCTTTACTGACGGCATATTTGGCATACTCAACAAGTCTTGGATGCACCGTGGGTTCCCCGCCTGAAAACAGAAGAACCGGAACACCAAACCGGGCCAGGTCATCCATCATGGCAATACTCTGTTCATGGGTCAATTCATTGTCATAGGAAATATCTTCAGATCTGGCATAGCAGTGAACGCATTTAAGATTGCAGCGTCGGGTCATGTTCCAGACAACCACAGGCTTTTTATCTTTTGAAAATTGTAAAAGATGAGAAGGTAGTTCCCCTGACAGTCTTGAATATCTTAATGTGTCTGAAGGTTCTACAGTTGCGCAATAAAGTTTTGAAATTCCAATCATGTTATTTCTTTCCTGATAAGATCGTTAAGGTAAGTGTCATTGTCTATCAAGGCAGTTTTTGATAAAAAAAATCTGTTTTTCCCGGTTTTTTCACGAATAAGATTAAAACCATCATAATAGTTGTCATAGATTTTTGACAATATTTCTTCACTGGTCGCATTGTGATTGATAAATTGTTCAATCAGAAAATCAATGGCATCTTCTTCAAAAACAATATTTAAACTATAACTCTTTGATACTTCAACTTCGATTTCTTTAACTGAGTCATGGAATTTTTTTATTTTTTTAACTGCATCTTCAACCTCCATGACATTATTACAAAAATAAAGTGCCACCATGTTGCACCGAACTTCCGAAAGCGTCAGTCCATACCGTATGGAAAAGGTCTTCCAATTGTTTTTTATATATTTTGAAATATATGTTTTATGATCAAGGAAGGCTTTTTTATAAAGAGTATTCCATTTTAAAGAATTTTGTTTTGATATAAGATCTTCAAGAAGATCTTTCGGGTTTTCCAAGACTTCTTTTGTCACTGTGAATTTAGAGATATCCTGTGACGGAAGTGTTTCTTCGAAATCAAGTAAGGCTTCTTCAATCACACTGACAAGCCCCCTGGCTCCGGTATTCTCTTTGTATGCTCTTTTTGCAAGAAGCTTTAATGCATTATCTGTAAAAACAATTTTTATTCCATAGGCATTAAAGTCGAGTCTTTTGCTCAGAACAACGGGGTTATTGGGCATTTTCAAAATGGAATAAAGATCTTTTTGAGTAAGCGTCTCAAGAATGCATCGAACGGGAAGTCTTCCTATAAATTCTGATTCAAAGCCAAACGTCACCAGGTCCTGGGCTTTCGTCTGCTTTAACAGCTCATTTACTTTTTGAGATTTTACAAGCGTTGAGCCAAAACCGATATTTTGTTTTGACAATCGTTTTTTGATGACATCTGATAGTTCTGAGAATGCACCACTGACGATAAAAAGGATATTGGCTGTATTAACACTGCGTTTGATTCTTTTTCCTGTTCTTTGATAGGATTCTAATTCCTGCATCATGGATACGGGGTCATGGGGAACTTTCAAATTTACATCAGTTTCTTCCATGGGTTTTAAAAGAGCTCTCTGCACACCTGTTCTTGATATCTGGGCCCCAATCACATTGGGGCTACCGGCAATTTTATCAATTTCATCAATATAAACAATACCACACTGGGCAAGTTCAATATCATCGTTGGCTTCTTTAACCAGATCCCTGATTAAATCTTCTACATCCCCGCCAACATAACCTGTTTCAGAAAATTTTGTGGCATCTGCCTTTACAAATGGTACCCCGATTTTTTTTGCAATCAGCTTAATTAAATAGGTTTTTCCAATTCCGGTAGGGCCCAGCATTAAAATATTGGCTTTAATATTACCCGTGATTTTGGACGTGCCTTCATCGGTTGCCTGAGAATGCCTGATCCGATTAAAGTGAGTGCATATTTTTGTTGACAGGACAGATTTTGCTTTTGTTTGTTTTACGACATACTGATCGAGGTAAGCAATAAGCTCTTGAGGTTTAATATTAAAATCAATCAGTACTTTCTTCCCTTTTGAGACAGGCTCACCTGAAATTGCATCCTTTTGGGGAAGAATAGAAG
>QMMT01000570.1 GCA_003647385.1 Deltaproteobacteria bacterium | reverse complement strand
TTTTCCCCGGGTATTTTTTTGATGTCCATAACATCGAGCCGCCGGCCCTTGATATCATAAATTCGTTCCAGTACCAGAGAATATAAGATCCCTAATTTTTTTAATTTCTCGGCCTCAACAATTGCCTTGAGATCAGCTTTGACAAAATTGTTATTGTCAAGAAAGAGGCGTTGGAATTCCGGCGTCACAAAAAAAGGCTCAAACGAGCAGGGAGTGATAGCCCCCATAATATCAGTATGAAAAGAGGCCGGGGGAAATATGGCACTCATCAAAGGGGTAATGATATCCTGGTGTTTAATTAACACACTGATATCCTTGACAGAACCTCTTATTTCCGGGATCTCGATGATTTTGTTCTTCAGCTCTGAGTACATGGATGCCATATGAGAACAGTTCGGTACCAGGTTTTTTTCCCAGAAGTCCAGCAGCGGATCAAGGCTGACCGCAGATTGAAGAGAATCTATTTTGGAAGAAAGGTCTGTGATATTATTTTCCATGGAATGTCTCCTTTTGTTATTTTCTCAAAATAATCACTGGGAAAATAATGTCAACATAAGCCTGTACAGAATTGCAATCAACCCTTGGGACCTGAATTTTCAATTAGAAAAATAGAAATATTTCCGACAAAATTTCATTAAGATTACCTCTGTATTCTTAATGAAAACTATCGTCTTTTATATTCTTGGATAAAATAATAATTCTGGGCATATATTTTTTATAACTTTATCGCTTGATTTTGTGTTATAAAAAGTTATAATTTAAATTATGAAAGCTATTATATGGCACAACAGAGCACGCAAGCAGATGAAAAGAATACCAAAGCAATATCAGGATGCCATTTTTCAGAGTGTTGATAAACTGGCAACTTTTCCTGATTGTGAGGGCCTTAACATTAAGAGTCTTAAAAACCATAAATATGAGTATCGAATGCGTGTAGGCCGATACAGAGTGGTTTTTGATGATAAAAAAGCAGTCAAAGTAATAGCCATTCAGGAGGTGAAAAAAAGAGATGATCGAACTTACTAAACCACAAATAATAACCAAGAATAACGAGCCTGCTTTTGCTGTTATTCCCTGGATCGAATACGAATATCTTGTCAAAAACCTGGCTGTTCCGGAAGAGTTTGATGTATGGTTTCCGAATGATGTTGTCAAAGCAAATGTCAGAGGAGATAGCCTTATCAAAGCCTGGCGTGAACATTTTGGATTGACCCAAGGAGAACTTTCCCAAAAAGCAGGTATCAAACAACCCGCTTTGGCACGGTTGGAAAAAGCAGATGCAAACCCGAGAAAAAGTTCTTTGAAAAAATTGGCGGATGCAATGGGTATAACCCTTGAACAATTATTGGATTGATAATTAAGCTTATTTTTTAAAGTCGGCCTTTTCTTAAGTTTTTATAGCCTTCCAGCTTGATGCCTTTGAGATCACATTTCTCTTTGATAATTTTGGCTGCCGCAAGATTTAATGCTTTTTGTTCGGCATTCACCTTTACATTAAAACCGCAGTTAAACGGTCCCAGTCGAATGGTGTCCTCAACGCCGTCATAGGTATCGTATATTTTTGTGAAGGGGTGGGCAAACAGCCATCTAAGCTGCAGGGTAGTGACGGTATCCCCGGAAAGGATGTCCATGAATCCTTCCAGGTCCTTTAAGTCCTGGCCCACGAGATTATTCCAGCCGAGAATGACATTGGCATTGACCTTAAAGCCGGTCTGCATGCAAAACTCCAGTGTTTCAATCACTTCACTCATTATGGTGCCTTTGTCCAGATATTTCCACATTCTGTCTGAGGGGAATTCAATGCCGAATCCTAAAGTGCATTCAGGTGTTCCTTTATCAAATTTTTTAACCACCTGCTTTAAGGCATTGGTCTCGGCTTTGGCTGCCCGCATGAAGAACCGGTATTCGATATCATCCTGGATGGGCAGATTTGGAAGAATAGCTTTAATATGTTCCGGTGTAATAGATCCCGTGTTAAGACGGACAATTTTATGGCCTTTAAATGCAAGATCTTTGAATTCAAGATCCAGATTTTTTCGTTTTCTGAAATGCTCCCTGCAATGCTGGGCAATGGAGCAGAAGGGGCATTTTTTCCAATAGCATTGATTTTCAAGGGTATAGGAAAAATAGATTTTGCTGTTATCCGGTATGACCGAAGGGATTTCAAGTTTCCATTTCCCTGAAAAATCCGGCACATTAAAGAGGTTTTCAACACTCTGGCCTGTGAGTGTGAGGTTGGGCGGCAGTTTTTTTTCTACTTTAAAGTGGACGGAGTTCCATTTATTGTGATTGATGCTTCGTTCAGCAGCCACAGGCCCGCCTACAATAAAATGGATGTCCGGATATCGGATTGACCAGGTATAGGCCTGATACAGGTGGTTGATATAACTGGCACTGACGTAAACAGTTCCTTTTTGTATGGGCAGGGGAATGTCCTGATAGGTTTCCTGCCTGTACCACGTGTCATTGTCCTCTTCATGGGGCATCCATAAAAAGTCTCCTTTTGTTTTACACAGATCCCAGGTGTCGGAAAATCCATTGCAAAGGTCAAACCAGCCGCTGTTTGTTTTGGCATAAAATTGTATAAATAAGGTGTCTTTCATTTTGATATATCC
>QMMT01000569.1 GCA_003647385.1 Deltaproteobacteria bacterium | reverse complement strand
ATAAAGATTATACAAAAGAGCTTTATACAAAACAATTCTCCCTCTATCTTGATAATATTTTAAAAAGAGTTGAACTCCAGCAGGATGCCTATTCAAAGGAAGAGAACATTCCTAAGGCTCTGTTTGAGATACTTGCTCAACAGAAACAGGAACTTTTAAAGTTCAAAAATGCCCATGGATCCATAGTTGTACCTGATCTCTTTTAATGAGTAGAGGATATCTTTAACTAAAAAAGGCTGTTGAATAATTCTCAACAGCCTTTTTATTTTTAAAGATTAATACGAAATTTATCTTACTCTATTGCAGGTTTTTCCATAACCTCGTACATGATATCATTGATAAATTTCACATGCATCGCAATTCCATAATCACCCACAATATCTTCCATGCCGCTGTGGCAGTTATGGCAGGGAGTTATTAATATTTCTGCCCCTGTATCTGCAATCTGCTGTGCTTTAATCCGGTTGGTTGCCACCCGTTTTTTCTTCCAGGGAGGGCCGCAGTTAATAACTCCACCTCCTGCATTGCAGCAGTAATTGTGTTCCCGGTTTGGATGCATCTCTATAAAATTTTCGCACAATTCATTTATAACATATCTTGCTTTCTCGTGTAATCCCCGACCCCTTATGGTGTTACACGGATCATGGAGTGTTACTGATTTTTTATATTTTTCCTTTACTTTGATTTTGCCACTTTTTAAAAGATCATAATAAAATTCAATGGCATGAACCATTGGAACAGGAGGCATGCTCCAGCTCACCCATCTGTTACCCATATCATATGCAGCGCGGAAAGCATGACCGCATTCGCCCATAACTATTTTCTTAACCTTAAGCCTTTGCGCTGCTTCATAATGGAATCTTTTATTTCTGCCCATTATTTCACTATCACCTGTAAACATTGCCATATCACTGTTATCCCATCCTGGAAAGGACGGCATTGTCCAGTTAAGGCCTGCTGCATTAAAAATTATGGCTGTCTGGTAAAGCAGCTGCGCCAGAAATTTTGGCTCCGGGCCTATGACTGAATACATGAAATCTGCCCCCTCTTTATCAAGGGGAATCCTGCAGTCAGGAATCTCTTCTCTTGCATCCTCCTCCTGCCATTGAAGGGTATCTATCCACTCATCCTCTTTAACCCACATCTGATTTTGTGTAACAGAGTGGCTATGGGCTGTATCCTGGATATAAAGGGGAGTTACCCCGCATAAATGGCAGATTCTTCTTACAACACTCATTACATAAGCTATGTCTATACCAAAAGGACAATACTGGACACAGCGTTTGCAGAGGTTACACTCTGTAGAAGCAATCTCTGAAGCTTTTTTAATAAATGCAGGAGAAACATTGCCTTTTTTCGCCAAAATAACGGACATAGTACGTTTCACCTTGGCAGAAGGGGTAAGTTTAGGATCTCTTTTTGTGGAAAGATACATGTGGCAGGCATCTGAACAGAGCCCGCAATGGACACATGTATCAACATAAGCTTTCAGCCTGGCACCTGTTTCACCACCAATAACCTTATCCACAACTTTTGCAATTCTTTCTTTGGTCAGCCTTTCAGTTCCTGTTTCAAGACCTTGATCAATAATATTTTTTTCATATTCTATATAGGGTAATGCCATCCATCTTCTCCTTAGCAATCATATTTTTTTCTTGACAGGGCTTCTTACCAATCCCTTGCATGTCTTACTTTGCCAAATTCAGATCCAATATAAGACCTTGTAAACACGGCATATAACATATGGCTGAGCCTTGTAAACGGTATTGCAACAAGCATTATCTCCCCTGAAAGGATATGAAGGATAATCCAGAAATGATAATTCCAAATATTATGATATGCCATAAATCCGGTTATAAAGGGGGCCGCAGCCATGAGCAGAATACCATAGTCAGATGCATCTGTTAAAAATTTCACCTCTCTTAAAACAAGCCTTCGCAGTAAAAATATAACACAGGCGATAATAACAAGCAAAGTTACTGCATCGGTAAAGCTTTCCGGCAGACTTCCCCAGGAAAATCCCCATGCATTATGAAACATGATAACATGGGCACTTACAAAAAATGGCATTATAACAAGGCCTGCATGGAAAACAAAAGTTATAATTGTCATTACAGGACGCTTGCGCCAGTTGACTGTAGCAAAGGGGGTAATCCAATGCATGATGGATCTAAGGCTGTATTTAAGGCTCATAAATGTATATATATATTTCTCTTTTTTATTTACAAGCGAAATCAAGTTCCAGATCCTGTATATGGATCCGCCTATAAAAACAATAAAGGCAAGCCATACAAGAGGACCGCTCACAAAATTATAAATGCTGTTAAAATTATTCATCTGTCTATTCCCCTTTTATATCTAAAATTCGCTCACAGGAATTACTCTTCTATAATATTTTCCATCTTCCACACTGCGGCAAAGTATTTTACTGCCATCAGGGCTGAAAACAGGCTCCCACACTTCATCACACATTTTATTCCAGAGTTTGCCGTTTACAGCAATTGTTCTTTTTCCGTTCTTATCAATTTTTGCTGCCACCTTGCTGCCATCTGGACTAAAAACCGGTTTCCATACCATATCACACTTAATATCCCACGCTTTTCCATCATCACAAATGGT
>QMMT01000568.1 GCA_003647385.1 Deltaproteobacteria bacterium | reverse complement strand
CTCGTCTACTATTTTTACAATAGCCGGTATCTCTTTTTCAGGAATCAGAAGATCATTCTCTCGGGGTTTTGCGTCATATGACAGCCTGTCCGTATAGAAAACAACACCCTTGATCAGGGATGGACCGTCTTCTATCCTGACAGACTGCACAATATTTTTCTCACAACTTCCCGCTTTCATATCAGATATTGAGATGACACCAGAAGGAAGACTTAAGACTGCTCTTTTTCTAACAGGCCGCAAATAGAACGTCATTTTTTGAATATTTTTTTCACGGGGATTAATCTGCCAGAAAGTTTTATCTTTTGCAGGCTCAACAGGTTCAAACTTGAATCGCGCAAACCAGTTTGAAATAGCAAATTTATTAAACGTTGCCGTTTGGAGCAGATAAGTTCCGCCTTTCGTATACTCTTGAAATGATACCCTGAACATAATTTTATCAGATAATTTTAATTTTGTGATCTCCCCTAATGCTGTAAAGCTTTTAAACGGATTCGCATCATAATAATTGGCATAATATGCCATCACCCATTGATTAATCTTCATGCTTGTCCGGCGAATGGCGTTATGTCCGGCATAGCCTGAAACAATGGTAACAAAGATACAGATTGCCCATAAAAGAAACGAGACCCGCTTGGACCGGACCTGCCATAGCACCCAGATGGAAAACAAAACAACACAGAAATAAAACAGATGACCTTTTGTATTTGCCGTTCCTGCAGAAAGGATACAAAAAAAGCTATAAAAAAAAGAGACGTCTATCTTTCTGGAATCAACGCGTTTAAATTTCTTTTTCTTCCTTGCTGCAAAAAAAAATGATTGAGAATAGATTTTACCGGTTGTACTGAATTCCTGAGCGGCAATAATCGGAAGAAAAACCAGGGGCAGCCATTTTAAAAGAATCCATATTGCTTTTTGAGCTTCAATGGTTAAGGCACTCACAATAGTTCCCGCCAGAAAAACAGTGCTGATATCAACAAATTTATTAAAATCAGAAGGCATAAACTCAAATTTTGTTTTGAGCATACGGGCAGATTCAAGTATAACAGCAAGGCATAATGCGATCCAAAGGGTCTGTACCTGCCATCCCCAGAATAAAACAGAGGCCCCTATAAAAAATCGGGGTGTTTTCATACAAACCCCAGCCCCTGCTCTATTTGACCGCTTTGAACCACTTTGATATGGGTCATCTCGCTCATATCCAGGGATATTTTTTTTTCCATTTTTAATTTATCCTCTGTCAGAACAATAACAAATACAGGGACCAAAGCCTGTTTAAACATTTGATAGATTTTTTTATGCCCCGGTTCCCAGCCTGAAAAAATGCAGATGGAACCGGAAAATTTTTTGATACAGGGCTGTAAGACGGGAACCAGTTCATAAACCGTTTTATCCTCAAACGGCTCAACACATGCCAGAATCTCAAGCATCTTTTCTGAACAGGCAAGTCCCCTGCCCGATGAAAAAGAATAGATCTGATTACCCACAAACATTAAATCAAGAATGGATTCATAAAGTTGCATAGAACTGACATAAGATGATGCAATACTGACAGCATCTTCAAAAAGGTTTTCATTGCCCGAACTCAAAAATGTATCAAGAATCAACGCATGCCTTACAAAATATTCATCTTCAAATTCTTTGATCACAAGCTCATTGTTTTTGGCAAAGGTTCTCCAATGAACATTCCGCAAAGGATCGCCAGGGCGGTACTGCCTCAGAGACATGAATTCATCACAATTACCTATGGAAGCGGCAAGACTGATCCCGCCCGGATGATGGTGTCTCGCTGATATAAGGTCAGGAGACTCAAGTTGATATCTTTTTGGTAGCACCAGCATCTTTTGAACTTTTTTTACAAAAAGCAGCCGATTGAACAGACCCATGGCATCCGGCCTTGCAAAGGTGCTACCCGAAAAATGAATATATCCTCGATAACAGGGAACAAATCGTACTGTTACACGAATGGTTTCACCGGCAGGTAAATCCGGTAGTTCAACCGGGTTAAACCGGGCTTTGGAGTTTTTTTGTATCAACCATTGCCATCTGAAATACAATATTTTCCTGTCCCAGGCGTTTCTTAAGTGTTCAAAGGGTTCTTTTCTTGACAACAGGGTTTTAAAAGAGGGTCTTGGATCATGGAGATCTTCATATAGGATAAGCCCCTTTTGTGGTTTTGATGATAAATTTGTAATCTCAATTTCATAGTTAAGCTTGTCACCAATCGTTGCATAGTCCGGAAGAATGCGGTTGATTTTTACCTTGAACCTGAAAGGTACGAGACTTAACACCATTGAAACGGCCATGGCTGAAAAACCAAATGCCATGACCTGGTATACGTTTGTTTTAAGAATATTGAATCCAAATATTCCTGACAGCAAAATGGCGGTCATCATCATCACACCGGCGGGTGTAAAGTGCCGTTTGCGCCAGAATCTCATGGTATAAAACAATCCATAAGATTTATATAGAAGCCTTTTTAGCACGACAGATTTATACCGGAACCGGAATGGACCTTATGATATCTTCCACCACAATCCGGGCAGTCATGCCTGAAAATTTTGATTGGGGATCGAGCACCAGTCTGTGGGCAATGACACTGACAGCAACTTCCTGTATAT
>QMMT01000567.1 GCA_003647385.1 Deltaproteobacteria bacterium | reverse complement strand
GTTATGAAGTCTGCCTTGCCTGCCACCACAGGATAGCCATTAACAACCCTCAAACCTTAATTGGTTTTCCTGAAGTCACTTTAGGGCTTATGCCCGGAGCTGGCGGTGTTGTTCGTCTTATCAGTAAAATTGGTCTTGAAAAAGCACTCCCTTTCCTGATGGAAGGAAAGCGTGTTAGTCCTGACAAAGCGGTTAAAGCAGGATTGATTGAAGAAATTGCAGATAATAAGGAAGACATGATGAACAAGGCAATAGCCTGGATCAGAGCTAATCCTGATGCTGTTCAGTCTTGGGATAAAAAGGGCTACAAAATACCCGGCGGCAATGCGAAAAACCCAAAGATTATTCAAATGCTGCAAATGGCCCCTGCAATGCTGCGTAAAAAAACCCGTGGTCTGATGCCTGCACCGGAAGCCATACTGGATGTGGCAGCAGAATGTCTGCGTGTGGATTTTGATACTGCCCAGAAAATAGAAAGCCGTTCATTTACAAAGCTTGTGGTGTCACCGGAGGCTAAAAATCTGATCAATACTTTTTTCTTCCAGATGAACGAGCTGAACGCCGGTGGGAGCCGACCCAAAGATATAGAAAAGAGCAAGGTGAAAAAAGTGGGAATCCTCGGCGCCGGCATGATGGGTCAGGGGATTGCCTATGTGTCTGCCAAAGCGGGTATGGAAGTTATCTTAAAGGATATTAGTATCGAAGCTGCCCAAAAAGGTAAGGCTTATAGTGAAAAATTACTTACCAAGGCGATTGCCCGTGGCAGGATGGATGAAGGCAAAAAAGCTGCAATCCTTGATTTGATTAAACCCACAGCTGATGATAAAGATCTTAAAGGATGTGATCTGATTGTTGAGGCAGTATTTGAAAGTATTGAACTAAAGGCTCAGGTCACTCAAGATACCGAATCCTTTCTGGCGGAAGACGGCATTTTCGGCTCAAACACCTCCACACTGCCCATTACTGAACTGGCCAAAGCTGCTGCCAGGCCGGACAACTTCATCGGTATTCACTTTTTCTCTCCTGTGGAGAGAATGCCGCTGGTGGAGATCATCACCGGAGAAAAAACCAGTGCCAGAACACTGGCAAAAACATTTGATTATGTTCAGCAGATTAAAAAGACTCCCATTGTTGTAAATGATTCCCGTGGTTTTTTCACCTCCCGGGTGTTCACGACATTTATTGAAGAGGGGTGCAAGTTGCTGAAAGAGGGAATTGATCCTGTCCTGATTGACGTACTTGCCTGCCAGGCGGGTATGCCTGTAGGTCCTCTGGCCATACACGACGAAATCAGCCAGGAATTAACCCGAAAAGCCGGTAGAACCAATAAAGAACTGGATGAAGCGCGGGGTGAAAATTATTGTAATATGTGCACCACGACTGATGAAATTGTCGATTGCCTTATAGGCGAGTTCGACCGCCGGGGAAAGGCATATGGCGGCGGACATTACGAATATCCGGAAAACAAGAAAAAATTTATATGGCCGAAACTCTATGATCTGTACCATAAGCCCGAAATAAAGATCCCACACCAGGACATCAAGGACCGGTTCCTGTTCCGTCAGGTGATCGAATCCCTGCGCTGCCTTGAAGAAGGTGTATTCAATGAAGTTCGCGATGGTAATATCGGCTCCATTATGGGGATTGGATTCCCACCTCATACTGGCGGTGTCTTTCAATACATCAATACATACGGGATAAAGGAATTTTTGCAGCGAGCAACAGAACTTGCAAAAACTTATGGTGAAAGGTTTGAACCTCCAGCGATACTCGTTAAAAAAGCTGAACACGAAGAACTGTATGCATAGGCATCTTTGATTCCAATTGAATGAAGGTTCAATTGGTATCTTAAACCCAGGAGAAGGATTATTATGAAAGATATTTTATTTACACCGGTGACCATTAACAAGCTCACATTGAAAAATCGTATCTATATGCTGCCCATGTGGCTGGGCCTGTGTGAGAACAATGAGATCGGCTCAAAAGTGATTGATTTTTACGAGGAGCGGGCCAAGGGTGGTGTCGCCATGATAGCTGCGGGCTTTGCAACAGTGAACGAGTTGGCACAGGGGCCTGTATATGGAGGACATGATGATCGGTTTCTTCCCGGGCTGTCTGAATTTGCAGGAACTATAAAGCAGCACGATTGCGCCGCAGTAATGCAAATCAATCACGCCGGAGCCAATGCGTTTTTACCTGACGGGGTAAAACCTGTGTCAGCTTCTGATGTACCCGGTATGCCAAGGATCACTCCAGAGCCCTTGACTCTGGAAGGCATCCAGCAAATCGTTGCCGACTTTGGTGAAACCGCTGACCGGATGAAACGAGCCGGATTCGATGCTGTTGAGATTCTGGCAGCTACCGGATACTTGATCAGCCAGTTTTTATCACCTGTTTCCAATAAAAGAACCGACGACTTTGGTGGTCCTTTGGAAAACAGGATGCGGTTCGGCATTGAGGTGGCCAAGTCGGTACGTGCTGCAGTAGGACCTGACTATCCGGTTATCATCCGGATCAACGGTCATGAATTCATGAAAGGAGGCCTGACCCGGGATGAATCCAAACTTTTTGCTAAAAAGCTTGTTGAACAAGGCCATGTGGATTGCGTTAATGTGAATGTGGGAT
>QMMT01000566.1 GCA_003647385.1 Deltaproteobacteria bacterium | reverse complement strand
TCAATAATTCGTTTTGCCGGAATGATACCGGTAGCGGCGGCTGATACAATGTTGCCTGCCACGCCCGGCCCGTCACCTGCCACATACATCCCCTTAATGGCGGTCTCAAGGTGATTGTTTGTTTCCACCTGTGTGGCAAAAAACTTTATTTCCGGTGCATACAGCAGGGTTTCATCGTTGGAAACACCCGGCACGACAAAATTTAAAGATTCAAGACCTTCAATCAGATTTGTTAAAATTCTTTCAGGAAGTGCCATGGCTATATCGCCGCAAACCACATTGGTCATGGTGGGTTCAATATACCCTTTGCTGATCCTGTTCCAGGTTGAGCGTCGCCCTCTTTTTAAATCTCCAAACCGTTGCAGGATTGGTTTTCCTCCACCGATAATGGTGGCCAGTTTTCCAATAGATTCCCCATAGGCCTGGTTGTCGGTAACCGGCTCGGTCAACACCACTTTTGAAAGAAAGGCAAAGTTTGTGTTTGATGATTTTTTATCTGAATAGGCATGGCCGTTTACACAGACAAATTCCTTGTAGTTTTCAAGAGAGATAAATCCACCCTGATTCGTACAAAAGGTCCTTGTCTGGTCATCATAAGTGGAAGTCTGAATGAAAAAAGTGGGATCATAAATAACATTGCAAAGATCATCCATAATATCATTATGGACTTCAACCCTGATCCCGACTTCTATCCCCCTCTGGCTTAAATTGATCTTATGTTTCTGGGCAACCGAGGCCATCCAGTTTGCCCCGATTCTTCCGGGCGCAAGGATGACGTTGGGTGCCTTATATTCAGCCTTATCTGTGATAACACCCTGAATACAACCATCTTTTTCAAGGATATCAATCACATCCTCACGGGTTTTTATTTCAAGTCCTTTTGACTGAATATACTGAGCCATCTGGGCAATATAGCCTGGCAGGTTGTCAGACCCCAGATGCTTTTGCTTGATCAGCAAAAGATCAATACCAAACCGTTTTGCTTCTTTCCGGATCTGTTTTGCTTCGTCCATGTCGGTGGGGAAAACAGGTCCATCCATTTTGAATTTTGTAAAAATTTGTTCTGTTTCATCAATTAAATTCTGGGCAGACCGCATTGGCATAAATTGCGTCAGGTCTGTTTTCCCAAGCCGCGGGATAAAATTGAGCTTACCGTCTGAATATAGCCCTGCACCACCGATTCCGGACAGAATGTTGCAGGGATCACACTGGATGCATTTTTGAAGATTATGATTGGGGCATTTTCTTTTTAAAGGGCTTTTGCCTTTTTCTATCATCAATACATTCAATTTAGAATGTTCTTTTAAATAATAGGCCGCAAAAAGCCCGGCAGGCCCACCGCCCACAATAATTACATCATACTCCATAGTTCACCTAAAGTTTAAAAATTAGTATCAACATTAAATAAACTGGTTTGATAAGAAAAGGCAAGCCTCTTTTTATATAAAGAAAAGTTAGAAGTCTTGTAAAGAAATCTGTATGTTGTTATAGATTGGCTCTATGTTAATAGATTAGATGAAATGAAGGTGTGAGGGTTGTAAATTGGGTAATAGAGGTAACGGAAGATTTATTGTTTTTGAAGGTATTGACGGGTCTGGGAAAAGTACCCAGATAAAAAATATATCAAGGCACCTTAAAACCCTTGATTATGGAGTCTATTCAACATTTGAACCCACTGACGGACCTATTGGTTTATTAATCCGTCAAATGCTTTCAGGAAAAGTTGCCACCGATCAAAGAACGATTGCGTCTCTTTTTGCAGCAGACAGAACAGATCATCTGGTGAATAAAGTCAATGGAATCCGTAAAAAGAAAGATCAGGGGGAGGTGGTGTTAAGCGACAGGTACTATTTCTCATCCTATGCATATCATGCCCAGTACATCGATATGGAATGGGTAATTCATGTAAATTCACTGAATGCAGAGATCTTAAGGCCTGATGTAACAATTTTCATTGATGTTGACCCCAAAGTCTGTTTTGAAAGGATAAAATCAAGCCGCAGTGAGTTTGAAATGTATGAGAAAATAGATATCATGGAAAAGGTCAGAACCAATTATTTCAAGGCTTTTGATATATTAAAAGACCTTGAGAAAGTCGTCATCATTGATGGTAACAGCACCATGGAAACAGTTGAAAATGATATTTTACATGAGGTCAAAAATATTTTAAAAATTTAAGTGAAATAAAATTAAGCTAAAGGCAGCAACCGCTATGGGAGCGAAGAATCAGAAAAAAATTTGTGTCATAGATGGCCAGGGTGGTGGGATCGGGTCCACGATTATTAAAAAACTCAAAGAACGGTTTGGAGAGCGAATAGAAGTTTTTGCCCTGGGAACCAATGCCATTGCGACGGCCCAGATGTTAAAAGCGAAGGCAAACAAGGGGGCTTCGGGTAGCAATGCAATTGCTCAGACAGTGAAAAAAGTGGATATCATTATCGGGCCTGTAGGCATTATCATGCCCCATGCAATGATGGGGGAGGTGACCCCTGTGATGGCAGAAGCCGTTTGCACTTCAAAGGCAAAAAAAATTCTACTGCCTTTGAGCCAGGAGAATCTGGAAATTGTTGGGGTAAGTGGTCTTCCTCTGCCTCAACTGGTAGATGAATTATTGGATAAACATTTATCT
>QMMT01000565.1 GCA_003647385.1 Deltaproteobacteria bacterium | reverse complement strand
TTTTATGATAGTCTGATTTGAGTCTTTTTTTTCCCCGACGTTCAAAAAAATCTATGGTTTTTTTCATGATGTTTTTGGATTCTGAATCAAGGTGGTCATAATTTTGATTTTTTGGATTTAATAAAGTCATAAAAATTTCCTTTATTGGCGATTCCTTTTGTAAAAATAGATGATAACCATAAGCTTGGCTTTTTTATCACCAATGCTTTTTCCACCATGGGGAACACAGGAATCAAAATAAATATTGTCGCCCGGTTCCATAATAAACGTTTTCTCTCCATAAATGAATTCAAGCTTTCCTTCCAGAACGTATATAAACTCCTCCCCCTCATGTGTATACATTTTTTTAATATCAAAAGGAGAATATATAATAAACGGCTCCATGTTTTTGCCGGGTTTATTTGAACTGAGGACTTCATAGTCATACCCTGTATGTAGGGAAGTACCTTTAATGATGGTACCGTCTTTTTTCTTTTGAAAACTGAATCTGATATCATCGGGTGGTTCAATGTCTTTCCCTATAATACTGCTCACTTCAAATCCCAGGGCACCTGCAATTTTATTTAATGTAGAGTAGGGGGGGGCTTTTTGGGATCGCTCAACCTTTGACAGGTAACCTTTTGTAAGTCCTGTCAGGGTGGCAAGCTTTTCCAGGGTTAGGTTTTTTTGTTTGCGAAGTTTTTTTATATTTTGGCAAATTATTTTTTCATCCATGATGCTTTCTTTTTTAAGTTTATGTGTTAAATAGAACGTTGTTTATTATTTCAACAGGGTGCCTTACTGTTATCTTGTCTTTTCTCTTTAAGTTTCCTGAAAGATTTATTCGGCAGACAGGGCAGTCCGTCAGCCATATGCTGGAGCCTGTGTTTTTTGCATTTTTAATTTTTTTATCCATCATTTTTTTGGAAATTTCCGGATATTCATAAAAAAATGTACCGCCGCCTCCGCAGCATTCATCAACATCTATGGCCCTTTCATATTCAATCCAGTCCAACTTGTCTAATATTTTTTCAGTATTGTTGGATGTTTTCCGGCTGTTTTTCAAGTGGCAGGGAAGATGATAGGTTACTTTGATTTTATCTATTGAGTTAGAAAAATTTTTAAGGTCGGATTCCTGTATAATAAAAGACATGATATCAATGACTTTTGATGAAATCCTTTTTGCAGCATCAACATCTTTGTCAAGCCTTTGCATCAGAGCCGGGTATTCATCTTTCAGGGCGGTCCCACATGTCGGGCAATCAACAATGATCGCCTTGATATCTTCTTTATCCAAACATTTAATATTGGTTAAAACATTTTTTTCGGCCTGCTTTCCTGCACCATGAAAAAGCATGGGAATACCACAGCAGGTCTGTTTTTTGGGTATAATAACTGTATAGCCCATCTGTTTTAAAATATTTATGGTTGAAAAACCGGTTTTATCAAAAATATGATTTGTTGCACATCCGGTGAAATAAAGGAGAGTTCCCTTTTTGTTTCTATCCGGCTGGATGATTTCAGGTACGGCCTGCCTGAATGGCTTTTTGTTTAATCTGGGAAATCTTTTTAAAGGGATATTCCCTAAATTATATTTTTGGATAAAATTTTGAGGGATAATCTTTTGCCCGATTTTTGCAGCACCGGCAGCAAGTCTGATCCTTGACTCTTTGGCAAGAAGATAAGTAAGGCTTTTAATGGCTGATTTTTCTCCATGGTCTTTTCTCATCTGTGCTCTCATTTCCATGAATTGAGAATAATGGTCGATACCTGAAGGGCAGATCGCCTTACAACTGCCGCACATCAGGCATTTTGAGATAATCTCTTTTAAGCCGGAGGATGACAGCAGATTTTCGTTTTTATAATATTTGATTAATTGAAGCCGTGCTCTTGGAGACGCTTCTTCCTGGTTTGAAATCTTATAGACAGGGCATACGGACAGGCATAGCCCGCATTTCCCGCAATTTTGAAGTGCTTTAGGTTTCATTTTAGATCGTGTCCCATTTTAAACAAATTTACCCGGATTGAGTATACCATCAGGATCAACGGCAGCTTTAATAACAGACATGAACTCTATGGAGTCCTGACTCATTACAAGGGGTAGAAACTGAGTTTTGGCAAGCCCTATGCCATGTTCTCCAGACAGGGTGCCATTCAGGTCTACTGCCGCTTTAACGATTTCAACAAAGGCTTTTTCCACTTTTTCCCACTCTTCCTTATTGTTTTTATCCGCCGGGATCATGGGATGCATGTTGCCATCCCCGGCATGGGCAAGAATTCCCACTTTAAGTCCGTATTCCTTTGTAATCTCAACGGTTTTTCTTATCATTTCAGGAACTTTACTGGCAGGAACGGTGACATCTTCTGAAAAAATATCAGGAGCAAGTTTTGCAAAGACACCAAAGGCCGTTCTCCTGGCTTCCCATAATTTATCCCTCTCCTCATCTGATTTAGCTTCTTGAATGGAGGTGGCACCGTTGGTCTCAACTTTTTCAATAATCTTTTGTATTTCTTTCTCACAGGCCTCTTTGACACCATCCATCTCTATTAAAAGAGACCCTTCGGCCTCTACAGGCAAACCAAGATTTGCTGAATCTTCACTGGCGTTAATTGTCGTTTTATCTAAAAGTTCCAGAGCAACAGGGAGAATTC
>QMMT01000564.1 GCA_003647385.1 Deltaproteobacteria bacterium | reverse complement strand
TCATCATAGGAGATGCTTATTTTGACAACATTTCACTTAGTGATACTGCACCCGTACCAGAACCAGCCACAATGCTTCTCTTCGGCCTTGGTCTTCTCGGTCTTGCTGGAGTAAACAGAAAGAAAAAATAGCAGCATAAAAAGAATATAAGCATTTTAAAGGGCAGGGTCATTGAGTTGATTCTGCCTTTTTTTATTGAAACATTACGTATGGTGAATGAAAGCGCCCATTATTTTTTCAATTCAATTGAGTGTAATCTCGATAATCCATGGACATATTTTCAAGATAAATCAGGGAATGGAGTAAAATTATCAAATTAAATCAATTTTGAGCGACAATTTTCCAAGCTTTTGTGATCGTTCGTTTTAAATAATTTTCCTTTTTTTCAGGGCCGGTATGATTTTCCCAATTTTGTCTTTCTGTCATAATTCGTTGTAAAATTTCAGTCAGGTTATACCCCCGGCGGCAAAGTGCTAAAGCATACGCAAAATCAGTGGCCGACTCATCTGCATTTTCATAATGGGCCCGGGTAAGATTATCTTTATGACACACTCCCCCCCGGGGTTGATGGGAAAATATATATTTTTTTCGCGAGGTTAATCTTTTTTCCGGGATATTTGCTTTATTTTTCCAATCAACCCATATGAGTTTTGCTAAGGGGTATCGTCCTGATGAGGTTCTGTGTTTTTGTTTCCTGTTTCTAAATCCAGGGCATCTTCCCCATCTGTTGTTGGGATCAGCACCGGGATCACTATGGAGTTTTTCAAGCCAATATCTTTTTTCTTTCAAGCTTAATGCTCTTGAGGAGTGTATCCAGATCTGATAATTGTCAGGGGAAGTCTCTACAACCATTCTGCCGTATTTATAAATATTGGCAGATGATTTGTGGTGCTTGTTAAGCTGATTTTTGTTGAGATCATCCACAAGAAGGTAATAGGGATCAATCTGCGGGTCAGGTTTGATAAGAATATGTCTGCCATTGGCATTTTCTGCTTTGAGGTAGGCAATATTTTTTGATTCAGGTTTAACAATCCATCTGCCTTTTTTTTCATCAAGGACAGCGAGGCTGTAGTGGTTATAAAAAAATTGGTTGATTTTCCATAGAATATGATCCATTGAGATAACCTGGTTTCTGACCTTCAGGTTAAAGTTCACACATAAGTGGGAGTGCAAGGAGCACTCCCACTATAACCTTTTTTTTAAAAATCAGATTCTATGTTGTCTTTGCTTGTTGATGCAAGCCTTGCTTCAAATTTTTGATAGATCAGACTCTCAGTTTTTATTTTTTTAAGACTCATAAAAACAACATCTAATATAAAATTTCCCATCAGGTCTGTTACTTGTTCTAATTTTAGGTCCAGGTCTTCATCTTCATAGATATTCATACGATCCTCTTTTATAATGGGTTAATGTTGGATGGCTTTTGAGGCCGGGCAGGCGGTTTCCTTGAAAAAACTTCCAGAAACAGTTTTTCATCCAGTTGGGGAATTTCCTTTTTAAGTCCTTCTGTAAGAAGCTCTGCTGCCATGTTGTTGAGAACCCTTTGGTTGCCGGCACAATGATCTACCAGGGTTTTCATAAGCGTCTTTGTCATGAGCTGGGGAACTCCTGCCTGGTTCAGGGTATGCGCAAGGTAATCCAAAAGATCTTCTCTATTATAAGGTTCAAGTTTTAGCCGGAACTGCATTCTGCTTCCCAGGGATATCAAGGCCCTTGCTCTGAACCGTTCAGGCAGCCTGGTATCTCCGCAGATAACAGTGGTTAAAAGATTCATGGAGTCAAAATCAGTACTGCTTAACAATCGCAGTTCATTAAGACAGCCTGTGAGCATCTCCTGGGCTTCATCAATGAGGAGAATGGGCCTGAACAAAGTTGTTTTTGTATGATTCTTCCAGCGTTCTCTTAAATCCTTGAACCCGCCGTATCTGTTGGCTGGTGAAAGATTGACACCGAACAAAGATCCCATTTCACGATAAAAATCGCTCACACTGCTCTGGGGACGTTCCATCACACCTACGACTACCTCATCAAGCCGATTGAACTGATGCGCTATTATCTGAAGTATTTTTGATTTGCCAAGGCCGGGTTCGCCGCTGATCAGGGCAAAGCCTCCATTCATCGCCATATTTTCAAGGCGATAGACAAAACTTTCCATCTGGGGTGTATGCCATAATGATTCTACCGGGATATCCGGTAAAAAAGGATTCCATTTAAGACCATAAAAGGCCAGGAGTTGTTTATTGTTTTTCATGATTTTCCTATTCCTTGGTAAGATATGCTGCGGGCATGCCGGTTTGGGCATATTCAGCCATGAGTTTTCTAAGTAATGCCGGTTCTGCTTCAATAGTATCATCAGGCACTTTGATTTCATCCGGTATTGACTTTACACGTCTTTTACCGGAGGCATTCTTTGTTTTGTCCTGGGGATAAATAGTCGCAAGCAGCTTGCCTGTCCTTTTATCCACAAAAAAGGCAATGGCTTTGTTAAAGCTTGCAAAACAGACATGAAGCCGCTGTATATGGTTAAAGCGCCAGGGGATTTCAAAGCGAATGCCATTAATGGATATTGTCCCGTCAGACTGACGCTGTCTTCTTGATTCACAGATCGTAAATCCTAAGTTTAATTTTTCTTCATC
>QMMT01000563.1 GCA_003647385.1 Deltaproteobacteria bacterium | reverse complement strand
CCCAGCAGGATGTTCATATGTTCACCGAACAGACAGAAGAAAAATAAAAAAAGGAACCGCTCTTATGGTAGACACAAAACGACCCTATTCCATTGAAATCATAAATAAATTGATGGAGATTGAGTATGGTTTATCAGGTGAGATCTCCTGCCTGGCCGGTGAAAATGAAAATTACCTGATTCAAAATAAAAACGGTGATCGTTTTGTGCTGAAACTGGCAGATGCTGAGACGACGGCCGGAACAATAGAAATTGAACATCTGGCAGTGGAGCGTCTCATTGATGCCGGACTGGATATTCAGTTACCAAGGGTGATCCCGACACGGACAGATGCCATCCAGGCCTGCCTGATGGCAGAAAATAGGAAAGAAATCCGAGGACGGCTTCTGGAGTTTGTTGAAGGAAAACCCTGGTGCAGATCGCTTCCAGCAGGAAATGGGCAATTGGAGGACCTTGGAAGAGTTATTGCAGAAATGGCTGAAGCCATGTCTTTTGTTATTCATCCAGAGGCTAAAAGAACCCATCAGTGGGATCTGGCCCAAGCAGATCAGCATCGCTCAGGAATTTCTCTTATTGACAGTCCGGAAAGGCGCCAGATCCTTGAATGGGTTTTCCATCTCTATGCTGCCAGTGTGAAGCCCTTATTAAAATCCTTACCCCAGTCCCTGATACACGGGGATATCAATGATGATAATGTCCTGGTGGCTGACGGACGGGTCACAGGCATCCTGGATTTTGGAGACTGTCTGACAAACCCCACAATCTGTGATCTTGCCATTGCTCTTGCCTATCATACCCTGGATGAAAACAAACCTTTGGAAGCGGCATCAATCATTATTGGTGCCTACCACAGTGTTCGCCCCCTATCCATGGATGGAATGATGGCAATTTTCCCGTTGATGTGTACAAGACTGGCTGTTTCAGTCATCATATCCGCGCAGAGAAAAAAAATTAACCCGGAGCGTGACAGCTGGTTTGTATCGGAAGAACGGGCCTGGAAAAACCTGGAGGTTCTTTCCACAACAGGACATGCCCAGGCAACCATTATCCTGGCAGGAAAAACAGATCTTGAACCGTTTAAAGATCGTGGCGCCTTAGTGACCGAACTAATAAAAAACCGTCAAAAGTTTCTGGGTCCATCTGTATCACCTTCCTATGACAAACCCTTAAAAATTCTGCATGGAAAAGGCCAATATTTATACGATTATAATGGCCGACCCTTTCTTGATCTGTATAACAATGTCTGCCATGTGGGTCACTGCCACCCCAAAGTTGTGCAGGCAGGACAGGAACAGATGGCCAGACTCAATACCAATACACGTTATTTATACGATGGACTGACAGCATATGCTGAAAAACTTTGCGACACCCTTCCCCATGAGCTGGATACCTGTTTCTTTGTCAACTCAGGCACCGAAGCCAATGAACTTGCCCTGCGGATTGCACGAGCCTACACCCTTCAAAAGGATATGCTCGTTGTTGACAATGCCTATCATGGACATACCAGTTCAATGATCGATATCAGTCCCTACAAATTTATGGGAAAAGGGGGAAAAGGCCGTCCTGAACCATGGGTACATGTTGTACCTGTTCCGGATGGATACAGAGGTGAATTTAAAGGGCAAAAAGAAGATGCCGGGCAGGCCTATGGCAATAAAGTGGGAGAAATTATCAACACCATTCAGTCTCCCATTGCAGGATTTATTACGGAATCCCTCTTGTCCTGCGGCGGCCAGGTAATACCCCCCCGGGAATATTTCAAAACTGCTTTTAAACATGTCAGAAATGCCGGCGGTCTCTGCATCATGGATGAGGTTCAGACCGGTTTTGGCAGGGTCGGTTCGTATTTCTGGGCGTTTGAACTTCAAAATATTATTCCGGATATCGTTGTCATGGGAAAGCCCATGGGCAACGGACACCCTATATCAGCGGTTGTGACGAGAAGGAAAATCGCAGAATCTTTTGCCAATGGTATGGAGTTTTTTTCAACTTTTGGCGGCAATCCGGTATCCTGCGCTATTGGTATGGCAGTTCTGGATGTCATCAAAGAAGAAGGTCTGCAGGAACATGCAAAACAAATAGGTACACGAATACTTGAAGGGCTCGAAGATCTCAAAAACAAACACGATATTATCGGCGATATCAGAGGCATCGGTCTTTTTATCGGTATTGAGCTGGTAAAGGACAGGGATACACTGGCACCCGCTACCCGGAAAGCGGCTGAAATGGTTAACCGTATGAAGAACAGGGGAATTTTACTGGGTACCGACGGTCCCTATAATAATGTCATTAAAATCAAGCCCCCCATGGTCATAACAAAAGATGATGCAGACATGTTTGTCCGTGTATTTGATGATGCCCTCTCAAATATGGAAAACGCAGATTAAACCCTAAAACTTGATGAATGTTTTGATTCTGCTTTCGGTTATATAATGGAATCTCGTTATATCTTTACATGGAATTTAGATATTGCTAAATTTTTTTAAAATATTTAAGGTTGGTTATCATTCAAATACGCAAGATATACAGAATCGTGTAATTATTTGTTCGATGAGAAAAAACTCCCAGTCTTCTCCCTTCAATAGATAGGCTGAGGCGGGAAAAATACAATTTAAAAGCTAAGGAGAAAATATGAAAAT
>QMMT01000562.1 GCA_003647385.1 Deltaproteobacteria bacterium | reverse complement strand
TTTAAAATAACCGGCATAAAGCCAAGTGAAAGGCTGATCATTACCGCCACCCTTTTTTCAGGGACAAAAGGAATTGGTTTTAAAAACCATTGAACCGCACTTTTTACTGAGGAGGGTTTGGTCGTTGAAGAAAATAGCAGACCCGTCACCATCACTAAAAAGAATTTAAAGGATACTAAAAATCCTCCGCTCAATCCTTGTTTTGTGACGGATATGCCGTAAAAGGAAAAAATGATATCGCCTTTTTCTGTGAGGGCACGGGCAATAAAAACAAAAACGAGTAAAAACATAAAATATTTAATGCTCTTCAAAGTTGCAAAGATATTAAAATCAGCCTTTTTAAAGAAAAAAAGCAGAATCAGAAAATATAAAAAACAGGGGAAAAAATGTGCGGATAACATGGACATACTGACAATACATATAATGAAAAATTTACATCTTACATCAATTATATGTAATAAGGATTGGCCCTGTCTGTAGGTGAAGGGGGTCAGGTCGGCCATGGCACAAGCCCCAGTCCGAATTTTGAAGAGCAGGGTTCTCTGACGCCAAAGGATTCCAGATGCATGATCAAGGTATCAGGTGTCCCGTCTTTTTTTATTTGGCCGTTTTCCATGATAATGATTCTTGTGGCCTCACAAATGATGGGCTCAACATCGTGAGTTGCAATAATAATGGTGTGCCCTGACTGGTTTAAATCAATAATCGTAGAAAGAACCTGGAGAGTTCCGGGATAATCTAAATTGGAAAAGGGCTCGTCAAAGGCAATCACCTGGGGATCCATAACCAGGATTCCGGCAATGGCGAGCTTTCGTTTTTCACCCCCGGAAAGGGTGGACGGATTGCGCTGCCTTAAATGAGAAAGGTTTAAATCTTCAAGAACCTGAGTGACCTTTTCATTGATTTTGTCTCGTTTGATTTTTAAATTTTCAAGGCCAAAGGCCACTTCATCAAACACTGTGTCTCCAACAATCTGTGTGTCAGCATCCTGAAATACCATGCCGATAGTTTTACGGGTTTGAACAAGATGTTTTGAAACATCATGTCCATTTACAAGAATTGTTCCTGAATCCGGCAGCAAAAGGCCGTTTAGATGCCTTAAAAGTGTTGATTTCCCCGAGCCGTTTTTTCCGGCAAGGATGATAAATTCACCTTTATGAATGGATAAAGATATATCTTTAATTCCTATATACCCATCGGAAAAAATGTGACGGATGCTGTTTATATCAATAATTTTTTCAGGCATGATAATTGGTTTGGCAAAAAGAGTTATAATTTAATGACCGGTCTTAAGGTTCTGGCAATAAAAGCTGCCGCAATGATTTTAAGCACATCTCCGGGCAAAAAAGGAATCATGCCAACGGTCAGGGCTTTTTCAAAGGTCATGGCGGTCACTGCCTTGAGCCAGGGAACACCTGCTGCATACACAATCAAAGATCCGATTACCATGGCAATAATGTCTGAAGACATTTTTTTGCCCAGTCCTTTTGAAATAATAGCGGTCACAAAGACACAGGGCAGATATCCTAAAAGATATCCTCCTGTAGGCCCAAAAAGTTTGCCGATACCGCTTCCACCTGCCGAAAAGACCGGAAGCCCTGCAAGACCAATTAAAAGATAAACAGCCACACAGGAAAGCCCCCACACAGGACCTAAAATAATTGCCGCTAAAAGAACAAACATGTTCTGGAGAACAATGGGGACAGGTCCGATGGGAATAGCAATAAAGGCACCAATGGCAATCAATGCGACAAATAAAGAGGTATATACGGTCATTCTAAGTTGTTTTGAATCGTTCATAATATATTTTTATTCTCTTTAGGTATGGAAACAATCTCCATAAATTATTTTTTGTATTTTTCCGGTGTTGTCTTTAATCATTAAAGCACCGGTCTCATCTACATCAACGGCAAGTCCCTCATGAACCTCTGTCATAGTTTCAACCCTGACCTGAGTACCAATGGTGGAGGTCATCTCTTTCCACTGCTTTATAATCTTCTGGCAGGCTAAGGTTTGAATCGGGGGGGAAATTATGGTCTCAAAATCATCCAGAAAGGTTTCCAGAATGAGTCTTCGCGAAACTGACTTATGTAGGACATCTTTTAATGATATGGCTTTGGGTTCATCTTTTTGAGGCTGATTATTGACATTGATGCCAATTCCGATATTTAAAAATTCAACCATATCCCCCCGGGTTTCCATTTCCGATAGAAGGCCGGTCAGTTTTTTACCGTTCAATAAAAGATCATTGGGCCATTTGACACGGACATCCACATCAAATAGCTTTTTTAAAGATCTTGAAAGGCTCAAAGAAGCAGCAAAATTATAGATATAGGAAAGTGGTGGCGGTGTTTCTGGCTTTAAAATCAGGGTAAACCATAACCCCCCCTTTGAAGAGAACCATTTTCGGTTCAACCGTCCCCGTCCTAATGTCTGGTTTTCTGCAATAACAACACTTAAGTGGCGGGCATCATTTTTTGCCAGGAATTTGGCTTTATCCATGGTGGATTCTAGTTCCTGGAAATGAAATATCCTGTTTTGAAATTTTTCTTTGAAACAAAAGGGCATCAAAAGATTATCCGGGTTTAAAAGAACATATCCCCTGGCTCGGGATTCAATATCAAACCCGCTTTCCTTTAACGC
>QMMT01000561.1 GCA_003647385.1 Deltaproteobacteria bacterium | reverse complement strand
GTTGAGTTCTTCGTTTTTTAAAGCCACTGGCTGATGACGGATTGAAGGGGTCATTTCCTGATATAAAATGTTCTGGACATAAGCAAACCCGTACAGTTTATGTTTCAATGCTTTTTTCAGTGCGTAGATTAAAGATGCTGTGCCATAGTCATCGTTCAGAACCAGCAGACGAAGTACTGTCTTTTTCAATGGCTGTGCAGCATCGGACAGTTTTTCAAGGTAATCCACAGCTTCCTGGCCCAGGGACATAAAAATCATGATCTGTTTATTCATGAATATTCTTTTCTTGAGCTTTTTGACCTGCTCACTGTGAGATGGCAGGTCAATCCGTTGTTTTTTCTTCCAACTTCTCACATGGGTTGCCAAAAGCTTTTCCTTGTAATAAACAGATACCGTCCGGCTGTCTGCTTTAAGGGTTACTGATTTACCTACCAGCCTGGGCGGTGCTGTATAAACATTTGTATCAAAACGAATGCCAAAATCCTTGTACACCAGAAGCGTCTCGGTCTCCCGGAAGTCGGGCAATGGATCCGGCAACGGCCTTAATGCTTGTTTTACAAATCGTTGGGCTGGTTTTTGACCGGTGGTCTGGTGCAGTCTTTGATTGGCTGTGGTATTAAGCCAGACCAGAACCTGATGATTAACATCATCAAGGTCATTGAAGGTTCTTAATGGCCAGAAGTTATATCGCAGGTATTTAATGGAGTTTTCTATTTTTCCTTTTTCATGGGGTGCCCTGATATTGCAGGCCACAGGCGTAATACTGAAGTGCCGTAAAAAATCAAGAAACGACTCGTTAAAACGGATCATTGACCCCACACGTTCCGTTACTGCTGTCAGCATATTATCCACGACTATTTCTTTGGGTGTGCCTCCAAAGTAGCGGAATGCTTCAATAAGACATTGGTGAAGGGCCTCTTGCTTTTGACTATGGGTAAAACTTACATACAGCATCCTGCTATGGGATTCAATGACGGCCAAAGCGTAAAGCTTTCTTGAACTTCCCTCATAGTCAAGACTGCCAAAATGGCCCCAGTCAATTTGTATCTGTTGACCCGGCTGGGATTCAAATCGAATGAAGGCCTGTTTACTGAATGTGTCTCGCTTAAGGATTCTGAGATAATCTCGAACAATAGTTATTTCTCCGGCAAATCCCTTCTCATTTATTTTTCTTAAAACTACGGGGGCTTTGACTTTTGGATACCGCTCCACCATTTCTTTGATGTCTTCCCGAAAGGGGTCAATCTTTGAAGGCCTTCCCAGCCTTGGCTTGGAGGTGATATCAGGGCGTTTGATATATCTTGCAACAGTCCCCCTGTCCAGATTCAAGGTTTTGGCAATCTGTCTTATGGAAAACTGCATGTCCTTTAACCGGTAAATTTCAAAAAGGGTTCGTCTGTTTATCATTGGATCGCCTCCTTATGATGAACACTTTCCGGCAAGGAAAGAACCTGGAACAGCCTCCCGTCGTGTATGATAAGATCTTTATGGATCAGACAACTGCGGGCAAAAATATATTCATCATTCTTGAAGCTCAAAATGGAACAAATACTCTTGTCACCATAAAATGAAAGCCCATTCCGATCCGAAGCCAGTACCAGAAAAACATAAAGAGCCAGTTCATGGCGGGTTAATGCTTGCAAAAAACCATCGGTAAGAAAACGATGGGAGATAAAACAAAAACTTTTGCCTGTTTTCCGAACCCGGGCCGGATCAAGCACTTTTTTTCTAATCATGATGTCCTCCTTGGTTTATAGGATTTTTATCCTGTGTAACACAGACTATATCCCATGTCCTCGAGTCCATCTTTGCAATCATGGAGAATTGACTGGTACTGAAGTGATAAAAATTTTTACCGCGTCCATCTTTGCAACTGTAGGTACAAGCCAATATTCCCCGGAAAGGTTGTATTCTCTCGATTTTCTCGCGTCCATCTTTGCAATACCAATGGTTTTTGATACTTTCCCAACTGGCTGATCCTGCCGATTTCTCATATTCCTGATTTTTTGAAGAGACCGGTTTCTATCAGCTTTCTTCAAGTTCATGTGGCGGTAGTTTTTCCAATAATCAGGGTTGTTTTGAAGCCATTTCTTTTGGGCCAGACGCTGCCCCTCTTTGTATTCTGGATCAGTTGCAAGTTTTTGTTTTTGCCAAAGGGCTTTTCGAACTCGTTGACAGTCCGGCTCAGAACAGAATATTTGACATTTGTTTCTTGGAACAAAAAAAGTGCTGCAGCCTGCACATGGAACGGACTCCATAATCCCTCCTGAAAGTTACGAGGCGAATTAAATTGAGGGAATTATATATGATTTGAAAATTGTTTAAGGGAATTAAATGGAAGAAATTAAAATAGTGGCAGGTAATTTACCCTGAAATTGGCTGCAAAAAAAACCTTGAAAATTGGGGGGAATTAAATCCCTGTTTCCAGTTCCATTGAAATCCCATTGTCGCTTGTTTTTGAAATATCGGAAACAGCTCCCGGCATCAAGGGAGCAAGTGCAACCGCAAGGACGAAGCCCGCAACCCTTTCAAACGGGGTTGAGATTCAGATCCCTGAGTATCTTGAGGCAGGAGAGATGGTCAAGGTCAATACCGAAACAAAAAAATTCATGTCCAGGGCCTGAACCTGAACTTGCCAAATACT
>QMMT01000560.1 GCA_003647385.1 Deltaproteobacteria bacterium | reverse complement strand
ATAATAAATCTCATTTCGCGACTTCAAGGCAAAGTAAGAATTAGCCGCAATATCTTTTGTTTTTTTTCTCACTTTAGGCTTAGCCATTTTTTATTCCTCCAGTTACTCTTCCTGTGTTTCTCATCTTAATATTTTCACGTTCAATTATGGTCTATATTTATGCTCTACATTCATAACATAGCAAACACTGTGCCAATTAACCAAGACCTGATACTCTACTTAATAAAAGACATTTATGTCTCAAATAATCGTACCAATGACTCACAAAAAACAATACAACTATGTACCAAATGATAAAATTTTTAAATTCTTATGGCAAATATCAAGCAGATGATGGAAGCTTCCACTCTTGTCTTAAAATATCCATATTATCCATAAGAATCTCCATATAGGCTTCCTCCATTTCAAGCATTTGGCTGTCTTCTTTTCGCAGCCACTCAGACAGCCAGGCAAACCTTAATGCAAGAACATACTCCGGGAAAAAACGCCATCCCATTTCACTGAAAATATTTTTGCGTTGTATCTCTTTTAAAAATGTCACCACCATGGGCATTCCCAAACCCTCAGGATTTTCGATTCCCGCACACCCGACAAGGTTGGCGGCATCATAAATATCAGGTTTTATCCCGGCAAATTCCCAGTCGATCACTGCCTTTATTTGATCATGGTTCCAAAGAACATTCAAAGGATGCAGATCACCATGACAAAATAAAACCGGCAAATCATCATGAACATCCATGAACTGCCTTTCTAAAAAAAATAAAAATGGACGATATTGTTTATAAACCAAGGGTTCATGGACTTTCATGTCATTGAATAATTTATAAATATAATTTTTAATAGAAAAGGGGTTAAAAGAGATTTTTCTATCAATGTTGACTGAGGCGTTAGAAAGACGAATCAAAAATTCGGCAAAATTTTTTCCCATCTGGGATGATAACAGATAATCCGGTCGATTTAACCCTGTACTGTCTAAAAAGGGGGAGAGCTGAAAACAAAAACCTTTAAAAAAGGGTAAAAACTCTCCATCTTTGTTTTTGTGGTATAACAAGGCTTCTTTCAGGCCATTACCGTTCAAATATTCAATTGCCCTGGCCACATCCAAGCGAATTTTAAATTTACTTTTTAAAAACTTTTCAAGCAGAAAAAGAGAGCCTTTTTTATCCTGAATTACAACACGGGAAAGTGTCCGCTCAGGACTGCCCTGGATATTAATATCCCGGCGGACACACTCAAATTCAATATTCCACTGGCGATTCAGCCATTGCAGAAAGTCTTTATTCTTATCATCAAATTTATGATCAGAGAATCCTTGCAATCTGCGATTCCAATTGTTCTTTTGGCAATGCCCCCATCAGCGTATCAATGATCCGGCCATTTTTTACCAGGAACAGGGTGGGAATGCTTGAGATAGAATATCTGGACCCGATCTGTGGATTTTCATCCACGTTGAGCTTGGCTATTTTTAACCGAGCCCTGTATTTTACGGCAAGCTCATCTAAAACCGGGCCCACCGCACGACAGGGGCCACACCAGGGTGCCCAGCAATCCACCAGGACCGGAAGTGCTGATGCCATTACCTCCCGGTCAAAGGTGCTATCGGAAACAATGACCGGATGACTCAATATCTCCACCGATAATACTGCCTTGCATTTCCCGCATTTTGGTGCCTCATCTATCCGCGACAGTGGTACCCTGTTTTTTGCGCCGCACGCTGAACATGCCAATATCAGATTGTTATCATTCATAATGATATCCTGCTAAATCATTGCGGTGATACTTTTCCCATACTCCTGGGAAGCCTGCATACCACCCTCAACCCAGCTTGCCTTGAGCATCAAAGGACCGGATACCATTTTCATACCATAAATATTTTCCATGGTTTCAAATATTCTGCCCGGTGCCTCGCCACTCCAACCATAGGCACCAAACGCTCCACCAGGTTTATCCTTAAGCTCTGCTCTTTCTGCGATAAACAGGATCTGTTTCATGGATGTAATCATCTCGCCATGATAGGTTGCCGAACCAAATGCATACCCATCATACCCTTTTAAATCTTCTTCATTCTTAATCTCGCTGGTTTTTTTAACATCTGCCTCATGTCCGGAGATACGGACACCCTCTGCAATCAGTTCTCCAATTGATTTTGTTTCGTTAGACCTTGATGCATATACGATTAAAACTTTTCCCATTTTTTTCTCCTTATTTTTGTTTAAATAAAATTCCTGAATCCACCCTCTTGACCGTCTTTGTTCCGGTCATAAACATGGCTTTTTTCAACGTTTTTTTAATGTGCTCAAGGTGCAGTTTTACCCCCAGGGTTCCGGCACCGACAGCTGCCCGGATGATATCTCTGCCCAGGAAAACAGCATCTGCACCCAGTGCCAGCATTTTCAATACATCATACCCGGTTCTTACACCGCCATCGGCAGTGATGGTAATAGAACCCCCCAGCTTCTCCCTTATCAAGGGAAGCATGGTGGCAACACCCGGGGTTGAATCCAGGACCCGCCCGCCATGGTTGGATACAGAAATTACTGCAACACCTGCGTCTGCACATTTTTGCGCTTCATCCGGAATCATGATACCCTTGGTAATAAAAGGAAGTGTCGTGAATTTTACTAGTTCTTCAATATCTTTGACATTCTT
>QMMT01000559.1 GCA_003647385.1 Deltaproteobacteria bacterium | reverse complement strand
ATCTTCGCGGCCTTCATTATATTCAAGGTATTTTGTATGGGCATCTTCTGCGGTCAAATCTTTTCCGTTTTCATCCACCAGCATTTCTTCGGGTAAAGGAAAGGGAACATCAAAGGGGATTTTTTCACCCGGTTTTTTGAAAGTTACAGTGAATTCACCGGGCTGGCCAGCAATACGGGCAATTTCGGTGGCAGTTTTGACATCAATATTTGAAAAGCTTTCAACTTCTGCTATCAGGTCATTGACAATGGGTGCCCGTAAATTTTCAAAAGGCTCTGCAACCGGCATCTGGCTTCTCATATTGGCGGCATAGCCACCCAGTTTATCTGTTTTTTCAACAATGGTCACTTCATATCCGGTTTTAGCTGCATCAAGAGCAGCTGACATACCGGTTACGCCACCACCCAAAACCAGAATTTTTTTAGAAAATGATTCTGTCTTATAGGGTTCGGGCAGGTTAACTTTTTGAATCCTGATCATGCCCATCTTGATATAATCTTCCGCTTTCATCTGAATGGGATCAAAATGTTCTTCGTCATCCTTCTGGTCTTCGGTAAGCGAAGGATATGTTTCTCTTGAGTGCGGCCATACAACGCCTTCTCTCAAATTAACTCTTTCAATGATGCAGCCGTCAAAAGTGAATACGTCAAAGTTAACACGTCTTGAGCAGGCACAGATGGCCATGGCGTTCACTTTTTCATCATCAATATCTTTCTGAATTAATTCTACACCTTCCTTGGAGCACAGAAACGGGTGGGTGGTACAATTAATGCCCTCTTCATCAGGAACATCAACCAGATCTTCCATATCGAGGGTATCACCGATTCCACAGCCTGTGCAGATATATACTCCGTATTTTTTATCCATGATTATCCTCTACCTCCTACAAGGGTCTGAATGGCTTTAAGTGCCATACCCGTCGCATTCTGGTTAGATGTCACAACATCAGCAGGCTTATTGGCACAACCGGCTGCAAACATACCGCCTTTTTTAAAGTCATTTACAATGAAACCTTCAGGGTTGTAAGTCAGATCTGCAGCGGGTTTGTCAATGGCGCAGGTTGGCTGCATGCCGGTTGCAAGTACGAGCAGATCAACGGTCTGTCTTATTTTTTCACCGGTAATAGTGTCTTCAGCAACCAGGTTAATATTACCTGTCCCGGCATCTTCTGAGACTTCAGCAACTTTGCCTTTTATAAAGAAGATATTTTCATCCTCTTTCAAGTTTGTATAGAATTTTTCATATTTTCTACCCGGTGTCCTAAGATCAATATAATAGATATAAATTTTTGCTTCCGGGTATTGTGCCCGAAGATATGTCGCATGTTTTAAAGACGCCATACAGCAGATATAAGAGCAGTAAGACAGGTGATTTTCATCCCTTGAACCGGCACACTGTGCAAATGCGATTGTTTCAGGTGCTTTATCATCAGATGGCCGGACAATTTTTCCTGCAGTCGGGCCATTTGAAGATGCTAATCTCTCAAGCATCATGTTGGTGACGATGTTCTGGTATCTGCCAAATCCGAGATTATCAATTTTTGTGGCATCATAAGGAGTCCAACCGGTATTCCAGACAACAGCTCCCACTTTAAGCTCTATGGTTTTTTCTTCCATGTCAAAATCAACAGCGTCATATTTACACGCCTCTTTGACTTTATCACGGTCATCGGTACTCATGGCAGGATCCATAACATATCTCAAGGGGAATGCCATATTATGCGGGAGATACGCGGCTTTCCTGCGGTCCATTCCAAAGTTGAAGTCATTTGAAATTTCCGTATCACATACTTTTTCACAGTCACCGCAGGCAGTACAATTTTCATTCACATATCGAGGTGATGTTTTTACAGTAACCGTATAGTCGCCAGCTGCGCCTGCTACATTCTGTACCTCTGACAGGGTAAAGACTTTAATATTTTTATTGTCCTTAAGCCTTCTGTAGTTAATCTCAAGTCCACAAGTGGGCGGACAAAGTTTGGGGAAGTAGTGTTTTAACTGGGATACTCTCCCGCCAAGGGATGCTTCCTTTTCCACAAGGAAAACCTCATACCCCACTTCGGCAGCTTCCAGGGCAGTTGTAAGGCCGCTGATTCCACCGCCAACTACCATTATGCTGGAACTTCCCGGGGCTGAATTATCTGTTGTCATGCTGTCCCTCCGTGCATTTGGGTTATATCATTTTGGGTTAATGATTATTTTTATACCAAATTTTGAATGTTTGGTATCTTCTCTCCTATTTTGTAAATGAGAAAACACCATCGCTTTCTGCATTTACAAAATAGGAGACAAAGAAGAAAATATAAATATCTCCATAGTCTTAAAAAACCCCCAGGCGCTAGCGAGCCAGCACCTGGAGGTTAATATTTCTAAGAACGTACGTTAAGATCTCTTTTCAGCACTAGTCGGCAATGATCTTAATATAAGGTACTTTTTTCAAACTCCACTCATTTGTTTCTTTGTTGTATGTTGAGTTTGTAAAACAGAACCATTCATCATCATTCTGACCCATGAAGTCACCTCTGTAGTAGAACCCGGGGTATCTTGATTCTTCACGGAACTGGATATGACGGGTATGAGCCTCAACTGTGTAGAGACGATGGGTAATTTCCCATGCTCTCATGAGTTCATGCAGATCACCGGCAGCAATT
>QMMT01000558.1 GCA_003647385.1 Deltaproteobacteria bacterium | reverse complement strand
CTATTATTGTAGGGTTAAATGCGTTGTTCAAAGTCAGCCGGATAATTACGTGTGGCCTTAAGGTTGCGTGTGACCTTAAGGGTATGAAAGCAGGCAATTATGAACGCAGGAAATAATTTTACAGGATACAGAATATGAACAGCAGATTAAACCACCCTTCAGTGTCTGATATAGAAAAGGTTCTTAAACTTGATAGCAAAAAATTACCCAGCTTTCCCCAGGTAGCCGCAAAACTCTTAGAGGTTTCTAAGGATGAAACCGCCTCTCTGGCGGACCTTTCCAAAATTGTGGAAACTGATCCTGGTATCTCTGTCAGGGTTCTCGAAATCGTCAATTCGGCCATGTATGGCCTTGGAAGAAAAATAACCGCCCTTTCTGAAGCTGTGGTATTTTTAGGATTGGATGAGATAAAAAAACTGGCCATTGGAATGACGGTCTTTGAAAAGATGTTCAAATCAGGCCGGACAAAACAGTTTGACCGGCTTCTTTTCTGGCGGCATTGTATCAGTGTTGCTGTGTTAAGTATGGAAATTGCCAGGGAGACCGGCTATCCTGATCCTGAAGAAGCTTATATTGCAGGACTTCTCCATGATATCGGCAAGGTATTTCTTGATATTCAGGGCCGGACGAATTACGGGCAGTTTATCCAGGAGCTTTCATCATCCTCAGACCCGGTTATTGAAAAAGAACGGAGTATCA
Organism: Deltaproteobacteria bacterium; assembly: GCA_003647385.1. GTDB lineage: Bacteria > Desulfobacterota > Desulfobacteria > Desulfobacterales > Desulfobacteraceae > Desulfobacula. The sequence continues at coordinate 1,953 of QMMT01000558.1, read as the reverse complement.
TAGGAATGGGGCATGATGATATCGGTGCTTTTTTCTGCTCCAAATGGGGACTGCCGGATAAACTGGCGATGGCAGTAAAATATCATCATCAATCTTTTGCGCACCTGAATATTTCAAAAGAAGAAACACTGTTGATTTCCATTGTTTCTCTAGCAAACTTTTTGTGCTGGACCCAGGGCATTGGATCTTTCGACATTATCCGGCCGCCGATTCTTTCGCCGGAGGTTGAAAAAGCAATAGAACTGGACAATATTGATATCATCAAATGCATTTTGCAAATGAATAAGGAAGTTGAAAATATTTCTGAATTTTATCATTTTGTTTTTCCGTCCGCAAGTGAACTGAGAGAAAATTTACTCTGGGCGAATATTAAACTCTCCAAAGCCAATACCAGATATTATTACCTGGAAGATCCCCTTACATCAATTCAGGATGTACCCCAAAGCAGTGATAAAAATGCCCCTCTGGATATTGGTCTTGAACTTGGCAAGCCCCTTGCCAAAGCCAAAAGCATGAAGGAAGTTCTTGATATTGTCATGTATCAGGTGGGCGAAATTTTTCAACCACAGCACTGGTCGATACTATTAAAGGATCCTAAAACTTCTGAAATGGTTTTTTCTATTGTGGTGGGAGCGAATAAGAAAAAACTTAAGGGGATAAGATTGCCCTTGGGAGAAGGAATTGCAGGGCACATCATGGAAACAGGTGAATCTTTAATTGTTGAAGATGTTGCAAAGGATAAACGGTTCAGCATTCGGGTGGATAAATTTACCGGGTTTAAAACCCAGTCGATCATCGGCAGTCCACTTAAAACCGATGATAAGGTTTTCGGTGTCATTGAACTGATTAATCGAATCAGTGATGATAGTTTTACCTCTCAGGATTTAAAGACCCTGTCTTCCATTGCTGAATATGCTGCCATCGCTATCGAACGGTCCTACTATCACCAGGCGCTTCAAAAAATTGCCACAAAAGATTCATTGACCGGTTTTAAGAACCGGTGGAGTTTTGAACGGGCCGTCAGCAATAAGGATGATGTTCAAAAACGGTATGGCACCATTTTTTCCATGCTGGTTATTGAGATCAGCCTGCTCAGGAAAATTAATGAAACCAAAGGGCGGGCTGCGGGCGATGACCTTTTGAAAAAAATAATTAAGATTTTGAAAAAAAATAAGCGGGGGGAGGATGATATTTTCCGCTATGGTGAGGATACGTTTATCATTCTTTTGTCCCAGACCTATATGGAAGGTGCCCAATTGGTAAGAGAACGCATTTTAGATACTTTTTCTTCGGCTGTTCCCGAAGAAGGGGAGGTTCCAAAACCGATAAGCATTTCCCCGCATACGGTGAGTGCCGGTGATTTCGGCCAGCTTATAGATTTGGTGGGAAAACCCTTGTCTGACGCAGACGTGCCGGGGAAAGAGGATACGGTTGCAGATATTGAAGACAGCCTGCAATCTCTTATAGAAAAGGAAAGCAATGAAGAGCTGTCTGATGTTAAAAAGAAGCAAACCCACGGAAGAACGGTATCGCTAAAGGGAAATTTTATTCATTTAAAGACAAAAGGATCAGGCTACATGAGTATTGAAAAGCTGTCACTTGTGTCTATAGGATTTAGAATTTCCAGATCTCACCGTATTAAAGTCAATGATTTTCTTGATATTCAACTGGTTCTGGATGATGTAAACAAGTCTCTTGTAGAAAGAAGGATCGTCGTCAGAGAAATAAAAGGCAATTTTATTAATGCTGATTTTTACAATCCACCGCCGTATGCAAAAAATCTTGGCTTTTATCTGATGAACTAATATGAACTGATATGGACTGATTAAGCCTTTGGGCTCTTTTTCCCCATTTTTCTTTTTTCATCATCCCTGACTTCGCGGCGCAGCAGTTTGCCGACCTTTGATTTTGGCAGCATGTCACGAAATTCAACATATCCCGGGACTTTATAGG
>QMMT01000557.1 GCA_003647385.1 Deltaproteobacteria bacterium | reverse complement strand
CTTTAACCGGAAGGGGTGCTGATCCTGATGTCCAGAGTCTCATGTGATCGAAACAAAGCGTTTGATTTTTTAGCACATCAATGAGTTTTGAATACATGGCCGGTACTCCCATGAATATGGAACAGGCCAGATCTGTCTTGTTTTCTTTTAAAATATCAAGCACGATTTCAGGAGCAAACCTATCAAACAGCACCACATGTGTCCCTGAAATCACGGCCGTGTGAAGGGCGAAACATAACCCGTGAACATGAAAAAGGGGCAGGGCATGGCACAGGGTATCGGAATCCGAGATTTCCCATATGTTGATTATATTTTTTGCATCATTAACCAGATTTCTCTGGGTTAGGACAGCCCCTTTAGGGTCACCAGTTGTGCCGGATGTATAGATGATAAGTCCCGGATCGTCAGGAGCCAGGGTTGCTTTCTCTACAACATCGGAACAGGGCTTTAAAAAGGCCATCTCCTGGAAAGGGATTTTTGTATCAATTTCCATACAGGTCAAGCTGGAATCAATCTGTTTAATCATCCCGGCCTGATCCGGGTTTATGATCGTGAGAGATGGTGCTGCATCATTTAACAGATATGTTAATTCGGATTTTTTAAACCCTGGATTCAGGGGGACACACACCGCACCTATTTTTTGAAGGGCAATGTAGGCAACAATAAAAATCATGGATTTATCTATGAGAAGCACAACATTGTCTGATTTTTTTATGCCTTGTTTTAAAAACAGGTTGGCCATTTTGTTTGAATTTAAATCCAGGTCCTGGAAAGACATTCGGGTCTCTAATTTATCACCTCTTAAAAAAGATAGAGCTGTTTTTTGTTTATACTTCATAAAACAACTCTCTAACAGTTCTGCAATGGACACCATTTTAATTTATCCTTTCTTGAAAAGGTCAGTATTGTTTTCTGCTATATCCCAGAACAGTCCTGTCATAAGTATAAGGCCTTGCTTTGCAATCTTTCCTAAAAAATGTTCATTGGGTGCATGCTGGTTGCAGCCGCCGTATGAGTGGGGTACCCAGATGGTGGGCATATCGATGACTTCACTGAAAGCATCATTGGGCAATGTACCCCCAAGATTTGGAAGAAATGCAACTTTTTTATCCAATTTGCCCAGAGTGGTTTCAAAAGAAGATGTGACAAATTTAACCCAGGGGTTATCCGGGGCCATGCGGGTGGCAAGCCCGTAGTTGTTTGGAACCGGCTCAATTTTTACCATGGAAAAATCGTGATGGTCCAGGTGTTTCCTGATTGCCGGAATAAAGGTGTCCGGATTTGAGTCGGCAATAAACCTTATATGGCATCTTGCCCATGCTTTTGGCGGAATGGCATTAACAGGTTCACCCGGATCACCGCACTCAAAGGCCAGCACATCCAAAGTGTTCCAACCATATACTTTTTGGGCGGAACTCAATCCCGGCTCGCCCCAGGTTGGGTCAATAGCCGGACCTTCATTTCCCTGTACGGTAAGTTTATCAATGGCCTTTTTAATACCCAAAGGAATAGTTTCAGGCCGCAGGGCATTAATTAAAATTTTCCCCTTGGCATCCACCATGGAGGCAATGGCATGGGAAAGGATGATCCCGGGGTTGGCAAGAAGGCCTCCCCAGTTACCTGAATGGTGGCCGCCTTCCCGCAAATTTATCGTCAAATCAAAATTGTAGACCGCCCTGGAGCCGCCGAAAATGGTGGGAGTTTCAGGATCTATCCTGGGACCATCCGAAGCAATGAGTACATCTGCCTTTAAAGCGTCTTTTTTTCTTTCACAGATGGCATGCAATCCTGGAGAACCTGATTCTTCCCCCATCTCAATGAGCAGTTTAACGTTAAATCCCAGTTTTTTTCTTTCTTTTATCACGCATTCAAGGGCCGTAAGATTGATGGTATGCTGTCCTTTATTATCGGCAGCCCCCCTGCCGTACCATCGGTCCCCGTCTTTTGTCAGTTTAAAAGGTGAAAGCCCCTCTTTCCATCTACCCTCCATACTCGGTACTGTATCACCATGTCCGTAAATTAAAATGGTCGGAAGGGTTTTATCTTCGATTCGGCCGGCGATTAAGAAGGGAGCACAGGGTTCTTTTGGGTTTTCAATAATCCGGCAGTTAAAATCTATATTTTCCAGGGCCGGCATCATCTCTTTTTTAAGATATTCCATCATTTGGGGCTTTCTGTCATCAGTTCTGCTGCCGGTATTGATGGCCACCCGGGCGGACAGCAACTCAAAAAATGATCCATCATCGAAAAACCTTTCTGCTCTTCTTATTGCACTATTTCTATCCATTATTCTACTCCTTGGTGGTAATTAAAAATTATCCGGATAATGGCATTCGACCAGTTTGCCTGATTTAATAACAGGTTCAGGCGCGACTTTGGAACATTTTTCTTTGCGCTTGGCACATCTGGGGTGGAAGGTGCATCCTGAAGGGGGATCAATGGGGTTTGGATATTCTATTCCCAATTGAATCTGCGGGAGTCCCAGGGCCGGGTCCGGTGTCAGTACCGAAGCCAAAAGTGCCTGGGTATAGGGATGACTGGGATTATTAAACAGATCCCCGGCTGTTCCCTCTTCTACAATTCTGCCAAGATACATCACGGCCACATGGGTGGCAATATGTTCCACCACTGCCAGGTCATGGCTGATAAACAG
>QMMT01000556.1 GCA_003647385.1 Deltaproteobacteria bacterium | reverse complement strand
CCATAGTAGGAAGGGTCGGTCAGAATTTCCTGGTATCCTGTCATGCTGGTGTTAAACTCAACTTCTCCCGTTGCTTCACCAGGACCTGTAATACTCCTGCAGGCAAAAGTTCTGCCGTCTTCAACGGCTACTAATGCTTTCATAAAATTTTATACCTGTTCGCCATCATAATTGATATAAATTAATTTATATCAATTATCCGGGTAATACCCGGATAATTGGATAATGCCTTTACAAATTGAGCCTATTTAGTTAACACAAATGGTGTGATTTTGGCAAGATAGATCTTGCCTGATTTTTAAGGTAATTTTGTATTTTGATGAAGATTCTTTTGTTATGATACTATTCAAAAATGAAATAAAAAATACATTTGTTTTGTCTCTTCCCATTGTTGTGAGTCAGATTGGACAAATGCTCATGTCTGTGACAGATAATATCATGGTAGGAAAAGTAGGGGCCCAGGCACTGGCTGCCGCCTCCATAGCCAATGCAATGTTTATGCTGATTATGGTAGTCGGATTCGGATTGACCGTGGCTGTCACCCCTCTGACCGCCATTGCTTACGGTGCAGGTAAAGATGAAGAATGCGGCGTTGTTTTGCGGCAGGGAATTTTAGTGAACCTTTTTTTTGGTACGCTGCTCTGCGGCATCACCCTTCTTTTTTCAGAAAGTATTCAATATCTGAACCAGCCCGATGAGATTGTGGGGCCGGCATCCCTTTACATGAAAGTATTAGGCATTTCCATGCTGCCGTTAATGCTGTTTCAAAGCTACCGCCAGTTTGCTGAAGGGGTAAGCTTTTTAAAACCTGCCATGATTATCATGCTTTTAGCCAATATTGTTAATATTTTTGCCAACTGGATTTTTATATACGGAAATCTCGGGGCCACCCCCCTTGGGCTGACAGGTGCCGGCATTGCTACGTTCAGTTCCCGGACATTCATGGCTGTCACGCTGATGATTGTTATCAGAAGATCTTCAAAAATGAAACGGTTTGATCCCACCCTGAATTACAGAAAAATTGATTTTTCCATGATGCGTCGTCTTTTATCCATTGGTATTCCGGCTGGATTTCAATATTTTTTTGAAGTCAGTGCCTTTACTGCATCTTCGATCATGATAGGTTGGATAGGGACAGTGGCGCTCGCCGCCCACCAGATAGCATTAAACCTGGCATCTATTTCATTCATGGTGGCCATGGGAATCTCATCAGCTGCCACCATCCGGGTCAGCAATGCCGTCGGACGAAAAGATATTCACGGGACAAGAGCTGCCGGGTTTTCCGCTCTGGTTTTTTGCGCCGGGTTTATGGCATTGGCCGGATTGATTTTCATTCTGTTCAGATTCTTTTTGCCCACCCTTTATATTGCTGAAAAAGAGGTGATTGATATCAGTGCTGCACTGTTGGTGATTGTGGCATTTTTCCAGATCTCCGACGGTACCCAGGCCGTGGGCTTAGGAATTTTAAGAGGGATAACCGACATGAAAATTCCCACCCTGATCACCTTTGCCGCATACTGGCTGATGGGACTTCCTTCCGGATACTTCATGGCATTCAAGCTGGACATGGGCATATATGGTGTCTGGTACGGGCTTTTCATCAGCCTTACAGCATCTGCGCTTTTCATGATGATCCGGTTTAATTCAAAAAGTAAAATTTATCCGGCCCATTATATGGAGGAATTATGATGTTTCAAAGCACAGCAGGATTTATAGCCTTTGCCGTCTTTGCCTGGCTTATAAGTGAAAATCGCAGAAAAATCAATCTAAAAATTGTATGTGTCGGGTTTATAATGCAGCTTGTTATCGGAATGATTCTTTTAAAACTTCCCGTATTCCGGGAATTTTTTTTATTTTTAAATCGTCTTGTTCTTGCCCTTGAGGAATCAACCAGTGCCGGAACTTCAATGGTTTTTGGATATCTTGGAGGGGCAGCACTGCCTTTTGATGAAAAATTCCCTGGAGCAAGCTTTATTCTGGCTTTTAGAGCCCTGCCCCTTATCTTACTGATGAGTGCCCTATCGGCCCTTCTGTTTTATTGGAAAATTCTTCCCCGTGTGGTAAAAAGCTTTTCCTGGTGTCTGCAGAAAACACTGGGGGTGGGTGGTGCAGAAGGACTGGGTGTTTCTGCAAATATTTTTGTAGGAATGGTGGAATCGCCGCTGTTCATACGTCCCTATCTTCAGAATATGACCAGAAGTGAGCTTTTTACTTTGATGACAACCGGGATGGCAACCATAGCGGGGACGGTCATGGTGCTTTATGCCAGTATCCTTGGCGACAGTATTCCAGGAGTAATGGGTCACATCCTGACCGCTTCAATCATCAGTGTACCTGCGGCTGTAACCATTTCTAAAATAATGATTCCTGAAACAGAAAAAGTAACATCAGGAGAGATGATTTCTCCTGAAAAAGCATCAAGTTCCATGGATGCCATAACAAAGGGGACCCTTCAGGGTGTGCAGCTGCTTATAAATATCATAGCAATGCTTGTAGTGCTTGTTGCACTTGTGCATCTTGTTAATCTGATGCTGGGGTTTTTCCCGCAGATCAATGGAGCGCCAGTCACCCTACAGAGACTTCTTGGGATTTTGATGGCACCGGTGGTCTGGCTTATGGGAATCCCCTGGCAGGAAGCTGTAACTGCCGGTGCATTAATG
>QMMT01000555.1 GCA_003647385.1 Deltaproteobacteria bacterium | reverse complement strand
GGCGTTGACACCATGAATACCGGTGTGGCCATTGGTGTGGCCATGGATGCAGGTCTTATCCGATATGGGGATGGGAATGCAGCGATTGATATGGTTGAGCAGATCGGGCAGGGCAGTGAACTCGGGAAAATCCTGGGCAATGGTCCGGATCATATGGGAAAACATCTAAGCCATCATAGAGTACCGACAGTTAAGGGGCAGAGCATTGCTGCATACGATCCAAGGGTAATGCAGGGCAATGGCGTGACCTATGCGACCTCTCCCATGGGAGCGGATCATACGGCAGGTAACCTGGTGGGAGCGTATCTGAGCGGTGCTCTCGACCCGGATCAACCGGAAGGCGGGATTGAAGCATCCAGAAATGCCCAGATCAGCATGATCCTGATTGACTGTACCGGGATGTGTCTTCTTGCAGGTGCCGCTTTGAGTATGCCGGGGGGAAAAGATGCTCTTTTAAAGGCCATTAATGCTAAATTCGGTACGAATTTAAATCATGATGATATCCTGGCTCTCAGTATCAGGGTCCTGAAAGAGGAGATTGAGTTCAATCGAAAGGCAGGTCTTACAAATGAGGATGATCGATTGCCGGAGTTTTTCTATACTGAACCTCTTCCTCCCCATAATAAAGTTTTGTTGATAAGTGGTGAAGACATGGATACCGTATTTAATTTTTAACCGTCACGGGTCAATACTTTTAAAAACAGAAGTTATTTTTTAAAATTTTGTTTTGCCTTTTCAAATAATTCATTGTCTATAAACAGGTCAACTGCCGTATATGCCAGCAGCTTTGCAGCCTTGAGCATCATGTCATGGCCTTTTTTTGATATGGCAGCTTTTCTGAACTGATCGGTGTGAAGCACAAAATCATCACAAATTGCAAGAAAAGGGTGGGCGGCAGGCATAATCCGGCTGATATTACCCATGTCCATGGAGCCCATACCCCCAGTTTCCGTGCGGGGAGGTGTTTCATCTATGGATAATAATTTAAGGTTTTCTTTGATAGCATTTTCAATTGGAATATTGTTTTTAAGTGCTTCGTATCCTGTCCTGCTTTGTTTGATTTCAAGTGTTGCACCGGTTGCCAGGGCAGCTCCTTTGGCACAGGCTTTTACTTTATCCAGCAACTCATCCAGATAGCTTTGATTTTTTGTACGTACTGCATATTTTACTGCAGCTCTGGCTGAAATAATATTTGGTGCCAGTCCCCCATCTGTAATAATTCCGTGGATACGAACATCATCCGGCAAATGCAGACGAAGTGCATTGATTGCGTTATACGTCTGTACAACTGCGTCAAGCGCATTTATGCCTTCTTCCGGACTGACAGCTGCGTGGGCAGCTTTTCCATGAAATATAAACTCAATGGGTTTTACTGCTAACGACGGAAGAAAGGTATATGTTTTATTGAATGGGTGCATCATTAAAGATGTATCGATTCCCTCAAAAGCGCCTTTTTCTAACATTTTTATCTTTCCACCCCCACCTTCCTCAGCAGGAGTTCCAAAAACATAAACAGAGCCATTAAGTTCTTTAATAATTGATTTTATAGCGATTCCTGCTCCTAATGAAGCAGTTCCAATAATGTTATGTCCACAAGCATGTCCGATTTCAGGAAGAGCATCATACTCTGACAGGAATGCAATGGCAGGCCCACCCTCTTTTCCTCTGCCGACTGCTTTAAAAGCGGTTTTTAATCCGGCAGTATTTTTTTCAACAATAAAATCATTCTTTTGAAGTTCCTCTATCAGGATTTTAGATGATTTATATTCTTTAAATCCAAGTTCAGGATTTTTATGGATGAATTCACTGATTTCAATAAGTCTGGCAGAATAGTCATCTATTTTTACCGATAATCGCTCTTTTAAACGGTTCAATTTTTTTTTCATGCGGCCCCTTATTATAAATTTTAATGATATTTTGTTCTATACGCCACTGCTCGGTCAAGCACAATTTTGGGATAATACTGCTTTTAAAATAATTATTTTCTTGATTTAACAAAATACTAATGTTAAATCAACTAATGTTATAAAGTATTAACTTTTACCTTACTACAGGATCTAATATGAGTGAATCATTCGAAGGTGTTCTTCTACGAAAAGAAAAGTTGTCAAATCAGGTAAAAGAAGTGCTCAAACAGGCTATTCTTGAGGGAAAGTTTAAACCCGGAGACAAACTTCCTCCGGAAACCCAACTGGTTGATCAGTTAAAGGTCAGCAAGGTTACCATACGTGAAGCGCTCAACGAAATGGAGTCAGAAGGCTTAATCGAGAAACGCAGAGGGATATATGGCGGCAGCTTTGTTGCACAGCCGGGCTTTGATAAAATTGGGCAGGTGATGAATAATTTTTATCAGTTCGGTGGATTGACTCCGGAAGAGTTAGTGGAGTTTAGGCAGATACTGGAACCGCAATTAGTGGCTATAGCGGTGGAGCGAAGGACACCCGAAGACCTGGAAGCCATGAAGAAAAATATTCAAGAAGTTGAGGCGGCAATCAGCAAAGGAAAACCTGATCAGGCCAAAGGCATTCATTTTCATTGCCTCATCGCCAATGCCTGCCACAACCAATTGATCGGTGCTATCATGAGTGCACTGGTAAACGTTTTCCTGGAAGTTTTGTCAAAAGTTCCCATGACCCTGGAAGATGCCCGGGGTGATCTTGAAT
>QMMT01000554.1 GCA_003647385.1 Deltaproteobacteria bacterium | reverse complement strand
GTTGAGTTCTTCGTTTTTTAAAGCCACTGGCTGATGACGGATTGAAGGGGTCATTTCCTGATATAAAATGTTCTGGACATAAGCAAACCCGTACAGTTTATGTTTCAATGCTTTTTTCAGTGCATAGATTAAAGAGCAAGTGCCATAGTTATCGTTCAGAACCAACAGACGAACTATAGTTTTTTTCAACGGCTGGGATGCATAAGCCAATTTTTCAAGGTAATCTACCGCTTCTTGGCCCAAAGACATAAAAATCATGATCTGTTTATCCATGAACACTCTTTTCTTGAGCTTTTTGACCTGTTCGCTATGAGATGCCAGATCAATCCGCTGTTTTTTCTTCCAGGTTCGCACATGGGTTGCCACCTGCTTCTCCTTGTAATAAACAGATATTGTCCGGCTGTCTGCTTTAAGGGTTACTGATTTACCCACCAGCCTGGGCGGTACCGTATAGACATTTGTATCAAATCGGATGCCAAAATCCTTGTATACCAGAAGCGTCTCGATCTCTCTAAAGTCGGGCAATGGATTCGGTAGCGGCCTTAAGGCATCCTTTACAAATCGTTGGACCGGTTTTTGTCCGGTGGTCTGGTGCAACCTTTGATTGGCTGTGGTATTAAGCCAGGCCAGAACCTGATGATTAACATCTTCAAGGTCACTGAAGGTCCTTAATGGCCAGAAGTTATAGCGCAGGTATTTTATGGAGTTTTCTACTTTTCCTTTTTCATGGGGCGCCCTGATATTGCAGGCCACAGGGGTAATACTAAAGTGCCTTAAAAAATCAAGAAAAGACTCGTTAAAACGGACCATGGATCCCACACGTTCCGTTACTGCGGTCAACATATTATCCACAACTATTTCCCTGGGTGTACCACCGAAATATCGAAAAGCTTCGACAAGACACTGATGGAGTGCTTCTTGTTTTTGACTGTGGGTAAAAACCACATACAGCATCCTGCTGTGGGATTCAATGACGGCCAGAGCGTATAGCTTTCTTGAACTTCCCTCATATGCAAGACTGCCAAAATGACCCCAATCAATTTGTATTTGTTGACCCGGCTGGGATTCAAAACGGATAAAGACTTGTTTTCTGCCAATATCATACTTAAGGACTTTGAGATACTTTCGAACAATGGTTATTTCTCCGTCAAACCCCTTGTTTTTTATCTGCCTTAAAACTACAGGGGCGTTGACTTTTGGATATTGCACCACCATCTCCTGGATAAACTCCCGAAAAGGGTCAAGTTTTGAAGGCCTTCCTCGCCTTGGCTTGTGGGTAATATCCGGGTGTTTGATGAGTCTGGCAACGGTCCCTCTGTCCAAATTCAAAGTTTTGGCAATCTGTCGTATGGAAAACTGCATGTCCTTTAACCGGTGAATTTCAAAAATGGTTCGTCTGTTTATCATTGGGCACCCTCCTTATGAACACTTTTTGGCAGGGAAAGAACCTGGAACAGGGTCCCGTCATGCATGATAAGATCTTTATGGATCAGACAGCTTCTGGCAAAAATATAATCGTCACCCTTGAGTCCCAGGATGGAACAGATAGTCTTGTCACCATAAAACGAAAGACCATTCCGGTCCGAAGCCAATACCAGAAACACATAAAGAGCCAATTCATGCCGGGTCAGCGCTTGTAAAAAACCATCGGTAAGAAAACGATGGGAAATAAAACAAAAACTTTTGCCTGTTTTCCGAACCCGGGCCGGAGCAAGCATTTTTTTTCTTATCATAATGTCCTCCTTAATTTATAGGATTTTTATCCTGTCTAACACAGATATTCATCCCACGTCCCCGAGTCCATCTTTGCAATCATGGGGAATTGACTGGTACTGAAGCGATAAAAATTTTTACCGCGTCCATCTTTGCAACGGCAGGTACAAGCCAATATTGTCCAAAAAGGCTGTATTCTCTCGATTTTCTCGCGTCCATCTTTGCAATACCAATTGTTTTTGATACCGTGGAGACAATCTGATCACATCGAGTTTTCATATTTCGAATCTTCTGAAGAGATCGGTTCCTATCAGCTTTTTCCGGGTTCTTGCGGCGATAATCTTTCCAATACCCGGGATTATTTTGAAGCCATTTCTTTTGTGCCAGACGCTGCCCTTCTTTGTATTCTGGATCTGTTGCAAGTTTTTGCTTCTGCCAAATGGCTCTTCTAATCCTCTGACAACAAGGCTTTGAACAAAACATCTGGCATTTGTTTCTGGGAACAAAAAAAGTACTGCAACCCGCACATGGAACTGTCTCCATAATCCCTCCTGTAAGTAGCTACGAGGTGAATTAAATAGAGGGAATTATATATGATTTTAAAAATGTTTAAGGGAATTAAATGGAAAGAATTAAATTGGTGGTAGGGAATTTATCCTGAAATTGGCTGCGAAAAAAATCCTCAGAATGGCAGGGAATTAAATGCCTATTTTCATCTGCGATTTTCAGGATTCTAAAAATCAATGATACTTGCATGAACATGACTTCAAAGTATAACCAAAATTTGTTTTTATTTGGATAGATATCATTAAATTTTTACTGAGGGCTGGCATTCTTTATACACAGCCAGATAAGATTTGAGAGACTACAAGATGTGGTATATGAATATTTTCCATTTTTGCATTTTGATTCAACTTTACCCATGCACGAGCCACTGGCAAGTGACCATCT
>QMMT01000553.1 GCA_003647385.1 Deltaproteobacteria bacterium | reverse complement strand
GTTTTAACAAACCTTATCTTGTACTGGAACTTGATGAACATGATTCCAGTGTTGGTTATGAGACAAGGGTTGAAGCAGCTGTACGTGCATTTACAAATCATAATAATCAGTCATCAAAAGAAAAAAATCATGACATTTCTCATCTTAATCCAAAATTTTTATCAAAGATAGTCAACGAAACTATTATTTATCCAAACTATGACCCCTATACCGGTGCCCTTATTGTTTCCATACTAAAAAATGAAGGATTTAACGCCCTTTTAACCGAAGAAACCACTGAGACTTTGAAAAAAAGTATCCTGACCAATACAGGGCAATGTATTCCTTTAAATGCAATTGCAGCTGGATTTATTCATACCGTAGAAAAAAACAATCTTGATCCTTCAAATTGTGTTTTATGGTTAAATCATTCGGAAATTGCCTGTAACATAAAAATGTATCCCTATCATATCAAAAAAATACTTGAGAAAAATGGGTGCGGGTTTGAAAAATCTGAAATTTATAAAGGTGAGCTCTCTTTATTTGATATTTCTTTTCTAACATCCATCAATGCATATTATGCCTATATGTTCGGTGGACTTTTAAGAAGCATGGGTTGTAAAATCAGACCCTATGAAATCCATAAAGGAGAAACGGATTCAGTGCTTCAAAAAGCCTTGAGAATTTTATGCAATGCTTTTGAAAAATCAGAGCCCAGGGAAGACGCGTTAAAAATTGTACTTGAAATGTTTTTAAAAATTGAAACAAGGACGGAAACCCGGCCTAAAGTCGGAATTTTCGGAGACCTTTACGTGCGGGATAATGCTATTATGAATCAGAATCTGGTTCATTTTATTGAAGATAATGGGGGTGAGGTCATTACAACACCCTATTACAAATATGTTAAAATTATTGCCAGTTCATATTTTAAAAAATGGTTCAAGGAAGGAAAATATTTAAGCCTGATGTCAAATGGTGCTCTTCTTGTTGCCATGCAGACCATGGAAAAAAAATATTATAAATATTTTGAACCCATTTTGAGCAAATCTGCATTTGAAGTAAAGGACTCGTATAAGGATATCCTTCCGGAATACGGCATCCTCCAGGAACATACCGGTGAATCCATGGACAATATTTTAAAAATCCATCACCTGATTAATGAATACCCTGATTTAAAGCTCCTGGTCCAGACCAATCCGGCATTTTGTTGTCCTGGACTTATCACTGAAGCAATGGCACAAAAACTTGAAGCAAAAATTAATGTTCCCATAGTGAGTATCACCTATGACGTGTCAGGCGACAATAAGAATAAGGTCATTATTCCTTTTCTTACAGACTCAGAAAGAAAACATTATTCCCACAGTTTGAAGGTTTCGGTTTGACGTTCACCCGGCAGGTAGGGTTTGATATCAGGATGTTTTTTTAAAAATGAATTTTGAAAATCAATTCGTTTGACATTAAACCTGTTGTGAGCATCCACAGCCCTGCGATATTTCAAATAGAATTCATCATAATTTTTAAAGTGCTTTTCACTTTTATATTCTGTAATATTATAAAAATTGATATAGGTATATTTTAACAAATTTTCAAAAGCATCCAGGTATTTTTCAAGGCTTTTATAATGTTGTTTCACATTTCTATTATTATAAAATTTTTGAATATTAAATACCCAGGAAAGATCTTTTTTAATAAAAAACCTTCTATAGTCAGAAGCATGTCTGACAAGTCGCAGGATCGCCTTTTGGTTTGCACTCATGATATGTCGTATTTGATCTATAAATTCAATTGTCTTCTTGATTTCATGGATTCTGGACTCAATTTTACTTAAATTTTCCAATTTTATCAACGCATGATCAAGTGTTAAAGTACTGAGCTTTAATTCTTCGGAAAATTGGATCATTTGCCTTGTTACAAGTGGTAAATGTGAATATTTATTTTTTTCCATGTAATTTGAGTATAAATACGCCTCGATGCCACCGACGGCTGAAAATGTGGCTAAAAAAATCAGAAAGATGATAATACCCGATTCTTTACGGGATTTAAAAATAAAATAAGGTGCTGTAACCGGGGAAAGCAAAACAACGAGAGCCCACCACATGGGGTGTTTTCTATGATAACATTCATAAAGCATCAAAGAGGAAAGAACTGCAACAAAAACAAAGTATATATAGTACAATGTTATTCACCTTTAAAGGTTTTTATAGTATATTTTTTACCGTCACTTGATATGAAAATCGCTCCATTTTCATCCGTTCGAAAGAGGCTTACTCCTCTTTTCTTATATCTTGTTAATACCTTATAATGCGGAAAGCCATATCGATTGTGCCAGCCACAGGATATTATTACACTCTTGGGTTGTACTTTATCAAGGAAAACTTTAGTACTGGAAGTAGAACTTCCGTGATGCGGTGATAAGAGTATATCCGAATGAAGATTCAGGTTATTTTTAGAACTTAAACTTTTTTCACGATGGTTTAAAATATCTCCGGGAAACAGCATTGAAAAATCATTGTATATCAGCTTGAAAACAAGCGAATTATTATTGAAATCGTTTAAAAAAAACTCTTTAGAAGATGTGTAGAACAAAAGCATAGTTTTGCCAAGAGCTAAGTATTCTCCCTCTTTTAAAGGATTCATTATTCTTATTTTACGACTTTTACTTGTATTCATCAGTGCCATATAATTT